>DATNQT010000382.1:0-14916 GCA_036703885.1 Candidatus Sericytochromatia bacterium | reverse complement strand
AAAGAGGGCTGTGTCGCCAATAGCGCAGCAGCCCCTCCCATTATAATTCCACTGAATACTTGAGCCTGTTTCATGGTTCACTCCTCACCTAATTAAGAGCAATTCTTCGACTCGCTGGCGAGCAATTAGCTTTCAAAGTCAGGAGTTTAACACAACAGGGATTACTCGAAGCTAACAAGCTCATCAGCACATCGGGAAGCTTTTTACTTTTTGGCTTTTTGGGCTGGCTGGCTGTCTGCTTGCTTGGCTTGATCCTCTGTCACAGGTATCAGTGCTTCCAGCTTAAAGCTTGTTCTGATCGTGGGTTTACCACCAGGAATTGGTTTTCTGTTGTCATCTTTTTTAAAGATGGCAGGAACCGAGGTGCCGTTGTTAACGTTAATCACCACTCCTTGGTCATCATACAACTCGCTTTTATAGTCTTTGACGAGCAATAGCGACTGTAAGCGCTCGTAACTTCGTAAGATTGACTGGGTTTGGTCGAAGGTTCCGTCAAGCCTTATGTTGTAGATTTTACGGGCTAGCTTTCCGTTTCCTGGTATCGGTTCAGCCAAATTACTATTAGCTGCCTGCGCCGTTTGTTTAACTGGCTCAAAATAGGTCAGTGTCCCATTTCTTGCTTTAATAAAGCTATTGAGATCTAGCAACAATGTATCTAGAGTTCTCTCATTAGAAAACAAAGTCAGCACCTGTTTGTTTCGCTGCTTCGCCTGCTCTAGTTCTATGTTCGCCTGAGCCATCTCTTGCTTAATTTCTTCTTGTCGTTTAAGTTGTGATTGCTTAGTTTTAATATCGGTGTCTAGCTCTTGATATTTCTGCCAAGCAGGCTGCACTACGTTAAGAAGAAGGTAAGTTGCGCCTAAAAGACCTAAAACCCCGATGATTATTCCCCCTACTCTAGGGGTAAAAGTAATTCCAAAAGCCGTTGGATAGCTAGGATTTTCATCCTGACCTTCTACCGGGATAAATTCTTCATCCGCATACGTCATGGTTTAATCACTCCTTTCTCCTGAAGGGTTCTAATCCGAGTCACCAGTCCCACTGCACCCTTGCGATCTAGCTCTCGTAGTAAGTCCGAGGCTGGCACATCGCTCAGTCGCGTTAAAATCGTGTATTGAACTATTTTAGGAAATTCATACGTCACTGTGCCTTGCGACTGACCAGAGCGGTTGACCTGAGGAACTTCCAATTTACTAGAGTTTTTGACTAACTCAGCACGGACTAATTGAGTTTCATCAGCTTTTAAGAAGGCAGAGCGTTTAAGCGTCAGCAGGAAATAATTTACATCGTCGAAAGACCGAGCTTGACCAGAAATCTCAACTGCCTTTACCGTTGTTGGCTGCTTAGGTTGTTGGGTTTGAGCGGTGCTAGGTTGTTTGGCTTTGGGCGTGTTAGGTTGTTTAGCTTGAGGGTTGTTAGCTTGTTTGGCTTTAGTAACAGGAGAAGGAGCGGGAGCCGGAACATTAGTTACAGGAGCTTTTACTTCCTGAATCCTACCTATTTGTACCCCAGGGGGAATACGTTCGCGAATGTCTTGCAGCATTGCCGACCACGGCTTGATTTGATTGAAGACTTCTGCAAGTGAGGTTGTTTCCTCGTTCACATTCGCAGTTTGCTCTTTGATCTGATTTATTTTTTTCTGTTCTATATCTAACCGTGCAAGTTCACCATTCAATTCAGTTTGTCGCTGCTGTTTGTCCGCGATTTGCTGTTGTAGGAAAAACCACAAGCCACCAACGAATCCTGGCAGCAAGAGACCCACAGCTACCCCAATAAATAGAGGGGTGAGCGCTGCAGGCTTCGTTGGTGTCCTACGAGGTCCGGTGGGCTGCTGCGCCATCCCCCGGTCTTTTAAAAAATTGATATCTAGGCTATACATGGTTTTAAACCTCTCGCAATCCTAATCCCAATACGGTTCCTAAGCCTGGTCGTTGCACTGAGGGAATTTCTTGATCTACCTCTAAAGATAGAGCGGTGACCGGGTCAACTTGAGTCGTTGGCAAGCTTAACCGTTGAGTGAAAAATTCATCAAGTTGTCCAATTCCACCTCCCGGACCGGCTAATAGTAGCTGTGCCACTTCTAAATTGTCGCTCTGATTCAAGTAAAAATCGATAGAGCGACGCAGTTCATCGGCTAGCTCTCCCAAGACTCTGAGGAGAGCCGCCATGCCTGGATTAATACCTGTTTGTCCGCTACGCATACCATCGGGCGGTGTGTGCGGAATCGTCATTCCTTGCAGCAGTTCGGTATTTCTTGAGGTCGGTAAATTCATAGCTCGTGACAGAGCGCTTTGAAGTTGAAAGGTGCCAATGGGGACAGTGCGGGAGAATTGGGGAACACCATCGACAACGATCGCAATCTCAGTACTGTCAAATTCAATATCCACCAGCACAGCGGCTTCTTGGGGGGCAAATTGCCGAAGTTGCTCTCTAATTGTCCGAATTAGAGCAAAGCTATTAATCTCCAGCACGTCCACTTGTAAGCCAGCCTGCTGAAATGTATCGAGATACGTATCTGTGACTTCCCGGCGGGTTGCAACTAGCAAGACTTGTACTTTTTGGATACCATCTTCATCCTCAAAGAACCCCAGCTTCTGATAATCTAAATCAACTTCTTCGCGGGGATAGGGTAAATACAGACCTGCTTCATGATTAAGCACCATATCTCGCAGTTCTTGGTCGTCTAGCTCGGCTGGAACTGGAATGATGCGGATAATCGCTTCTCGCATCGGTACGGCTGTGGCAACGCGATCGACTTTAAGCTTGCTCTCGGCTATTGCCACTTTAATGAGTTCTGCCAAAGCAGGCGAGTCAGCAATCTGCCCTCCTTGAAAGATTCCTTCCGGTACTTCGTGAGAGTAGAGCGTGGTGACTTTGAAGCCTTGACCTTGCTTGCGCAGTTGAGCAATATTAATCCGTTCCGGAGCTAATTCTATGCCGATGCCCTTCTGGCTCTTTGAAAGTAGACCTTTAAAACGGTTAAACATATCCTGGTTGGGTAGGAGCGAGAATTAAGATAGGTAACGCAAAGTGTTGGGGAATTAATCTAACGAGATTAATACTGATGCATGGTACTCAATCTAGCTTAGAATCACCACTGTTAACCGAGGTTGTCCGTCGGTTCCCTAACGATTGAAGTCAGCAGATTGCTCTGGAATTGCTTTTTTGCTGGATTAGTCCTCTGGCAAAAACTCACCGGCGTGCGATCGCACAATTGTATAGCGTTTTGCAGGTTTACAACAGCCTTTTCAATCGACAGGGTAAGAAGCCGTTTAATCTGCTCTTGTTAGCTTCTATCCCTCTCTCTAGATAGAAGCCAAAAATTTATAATGCACCCTTAATAACCTTGAGTAGAAGCAACGAAGCAGGTGGCTTTAAGGGCGATCGCAGCAGAAGCTTAAGAAGCGCTGTATACCTAGTTGCTGCTAACGCTACGGCTCTACACCACAAAGCTGACACATGAGTAGCTTGAGTTAATACCCACTCATTCGCCATCTGCTTAGAGTAGGATGATTTACTGCTACTGCTATGGATCAGACTATAAAAGTTCACATGAGCCGAATCCGCACTTGGAAACGTCTAGGTATTTTTGCCTTATTGGGATTGTTGTTAAGCTGGGTTATCAGCTGTACCCCCCGAACTTCGCCCTCTGCTAGTCCAGAAATTGAATTCTGGACAATGCAGCTTAAGCCAGAGTTTACTGACTACTTTAACAAGCTGATCGCTGCCTTTGAGGTGGAAAATAAAGGCATTAAGGTGCGTTGGGTGGATGTCCCTTGGGCAGCGATGGAGAACAAAATCTTGACAGCGGTTTCTGCAAAAACTGCGCCGGATGTGGTTAATTTGAATCCAGGCTTTGCTTCCCAACTGGCAGCACGCAATGCTTGGTTAGAGCTAGACGCCAAAGTTCCTGAAGGGGTGCGTAAGCAGTATTTACCGAATATTTGGAAAGACAGTACCCTCAACAACAAAAGCTTTGGCATCCCCTGGTATCTCACCAGTCGGGTGACAATTTACAACCAAGATTTGTTAAAAAAAGCAGGTGTCAGCAAAGCACCAGCTACCTATGCAGAACTGGCGCAAGCGGCAAAGCAAATTAAAGATAAGACGGGTAAGTATGCTTTCTTTACTACCTTTGTTGCAGAAGATTCTGGTGAGGTGCTGGAATCGTTGGTGCAGATGGGTGTTGAATTAGTTGACGCTCAAGGGAAGGCGGCGTTTAATACTCCTAAAGGTAAAGCGGCGTTTCAGTATTGGGTGGATTTTTATAAGCAGGGACTGATGCCCAAAGAAGCGCTGACTCAAGGACATCGACACGCGATCGAGTTATACCAAGCGGGTGAAACAGCACTCTTGTCTAGTGGGGCAGAGTTTATGGATACGATCGCCAAAAATGCCCCAGCCATTGCTCAAGTTTCAGCAGCTGCACCACAGATTACTGGGGAAACGGGTAAAAAGAATGTAGCGGTAATGAATTTAGTTATCCCCCGCGCTACGCCAAAGCCAGATGCTGCCTTGAAATTTGCTCTATATGTGACGAATACGGCGAATCAGCTAGCTTTTGCGAAGGCGGCGAATGTTTTGCCTTCTACACTTGAGGCATTGCAGCAGTACAGACGTGAATTGTCCGGTAGTGGTAAGAAGGGAGCGCCAGTAGAGCAAGCTAGGGATATTAGTGCTAGTCAGATGCAGGAGGCGGAGGTTTTAGTACCAACCCTGAAAGATAGCAACAAGCTGCAAAAGGTAATTTATGAAAATTTGCAGGCAGCGATGTTAGGGGAAAAGACTGTGGATAAGGCAGTTGCAGATGCTGCTCAGGAGTGGAATAGTCGTTCTTGATATTATTTAGTGTCTTGGGTAATTCGTTTCTACCCCTCCCCAGCCCTCCCCTTGGTAAGGGGAGGGAGGTAATATTCTGACTTCCCCCTTACCAAGCGGGATTGAGGGGGTAACGACTGCTGACGTTATTAGTAGAAAACTTAAATGGAATAGGCTTTATCGCAACTCACTACTTATGTCAGAGCTATTTTGTTTCAAAAAGTAACCGACTAGATAAAGGGAACCACACAGGACGATTAAAGGTTCCGATGTATCAGACGTGTTTGAAGTGGCTGCCTGTAACCCTTCCTCTAAATCGGGATAGGTGCGGCAATCAGCTAGTTCTGGACAGAGGTTTTGAGCTAAAGTGGCTAGGATGTCTGGGTCAGCGGAACTGTGGTCGGGGACTGGGACTAGATACAAGCGATCGCCTGTTCGCAGCAAAGCCTTGAATATATCGGCATGATCTTTTGTGGAAAGGATGCCCATTACCCAGGTAAGTGAGGTGTTTAAGGTATCGACGTACTCGCGGAGGGCAACGGCGGCAGCTGGGTTGTGGGCACCATCGATGAGTAGGCGGTGATTTTTCCAGGTAGTCCATTGTAGGCGTCCGTGCCAAGTGGTTTTTGCCATACCGGAGCCGATCGCTTCTTCGGAAATCTGCCAACCTTGTGAACGGAGGATTTGTAAGGTTGCGATCGCGATCGCGGAGTTACTTAGCTGAATTTCTCCCAGTAACGGCAACGGGTACTTGATGCCCTCATAGACTGCCCAACTATTTCCCAACTTCCCCTTGATAAGAGCAAGATTTTCTTCTTGTCCCCCCCCTTGATCAGGAGTGGCTAAGTCTTCTTGTTCCCCCCCTTGATAAGGGGGGGCTAGGGGGGGTAACTCCACTGCTGGTTTTACCCAAACAGCAGGGCATCCCAACTCCTTTATCCGTTGTTCTACTACAGCCTTAGCTTCTGGCGGGAGTTGCCCGATTACGGCAGGACATCCCGGTTTGAGGATACCCGCTTTTTCTCTAGCAATGTCGGCTAGGGTGGGACCAAGCACTTGCCAGTGTTCCCGACTCAGGGACGTAATAATTGTGACGAGGGGGTGCGAACAGACATTTGTTGCATCCAGCCGTCCCCCTAATCCCACTTCCATCACGGCAATATCGACTTGCTGCTGGGCAAAATACAACCAAGCGGCGGCAGTAATGACTTCAAACTGAGTGGGTGAATCTTCACAATTTCCTGGAATTACGGCTTTAATTTGTAATAGTAATTCTTGTAAAGATTCCGTTAAAATAGGCTTCTCATTCAAACAAATTCGCTCATTCCAATCGATTAAATGAGGGGAAGTGTAGCGCCCGACTCGATAACCTACCTCAGTCAATACAGAGGAGAGGTAGGCACAAACCGAGCCTTTGCCATTGGTTCCAGCTACATGAATCACAGGAACTGATTGATGGGGATTGCCTAAATCAGCTAGTAGTTTTTGAATTCGCTCTAAGCCGAGATGGACACCAAAGCGCTGGAAAGGTTTAAGGATTTCATCAATTTCCATATTATTTAGCCATTTGCAAATATAAATCTTTATAGAATTTAATCATATAAAGATTTGAACCTTATTCGGTCTAGTTGAGCATTTTATTTGACATTAACCTTATTATTTGATAACCGACATGAAATTGTAATTAGCTGAATACATCTGATTTTCGCAATTTCTTGAAATATATCCGAATAACTTAGCCAATCTAAACTTTTGTAACTAAACGCATAAAAGTTACTGTCTTAGTTTGAGTGATTTAGTGAGAGAGTAATTACCTTTTAAAAGGAACAAACTTGATGAATATCTCTTTATTAAAAGAAAAATCTCCCCGGCTAACTTCTTCATTAAACCTCTCGAACCTCAAGGGCAGCCATAGCGATACTACTGCCATTGATACTACTGGCATTGTCTTCATTGACTCTATGGTTGATGACTATGAAATGCTGATGGCAGGAGTGAAACCAGGTTTAGAAGTCGTGCTGCTGGATGACAGCCAAGATGGGATTACCCAAATCACCCAAGCCTTGAAAGGACGCAGTGGCTTGTCGAGTCTGCACGTTGTTACTCATGGCGATGCAGGCGAGTTGTGGGTGGGCATTGGGTTCGTCAATAGCAATACTCTTGAACAATACAAGCAAGATTTGCAGTCTTGGGCAGCAGCTTTAGCCCCGGATGCTGACATTCTCCTCTATGGTTGCAACATTGCCGCCGGAGAGACGGGTCGGCAATTTGTGCAACTTTTGGGTCAGTTGACTGGTGCTGATGTCGCCGCTTCCAGTAACTTGACGGGGAGTGCGGCATTAGGCGGTGACTGGGAACTGGAGGTGAAGATTGGGAATGTTGAAGCTCCTATTGCATTTGGAGCCGAGACAGTGGAGGCTTACAACGCTGTTCTCGCTATCAGCCTCGTCTCGATTGGCACCGACGGCACTCAGGGGAATGACAGATCCTACCACTCCTCCATCTCTGCCGATGGGCGCTATGTGGTGTTTAGGTCTGAGGCCAGTAACTTGGTGAGTGGTGACACCAACAACACGAGTGACATCTTCGTCTACGACAGACAGACAGACACCACCCGCCGTGTCTCTGTTAACTCCAGTGGCACCCAGGGAAATGGCTTCTCTCAAAGCCCTTCCATCTCCGCCGATGGGCGCTATGTAGCGTTTAATTCTGATGCCAGTAACTTGGTGAGTAGCGACACCAACAACACGAGTGACATCTTCGTCCACGACTTGCAGACTGATACCACCAGACGAGTCTCCATTAACTCCAACGGCACTCAGGGGAATAGCGCCTCCTATAGACCCTCCATCTCTGCCGATGGTCGCTATGTAGCGTTTAATTCTGATGCCAGTAACCTAGTGAGTGGCGACACCAACAACACGAGTGACATCTTCGTCCACGACTTGCAGACTGATACTACCAGACGAGTCTCCGTTGCCACTGACGGCATCCAGGGGATACCTATATCGTCGATAGCACTACGGACACAATTACAGAGACAGCAACTGGGGGCATCGATACCGTCAACTCTTCTGTTACCTACACCCTAGGTGACAACCTGGAGAAACTGACACTGACGGGAACTAGCGCCATCAATGGCACGGGCAACAGCCTCAACAACACAATCAACGGTAACAGTGGCGATAATATCCTCAATGGCGGAGCAGGTTGGGATACTTTGAGCGGGGGTAATGGCAATGATACACTTTCTGGTTATGGTGGTTCTATGTATGAGGTTGACCTCTTGATTGGTGGAGCCGGAGCTGACACCTTTACTCTTGGTGATGCGTCTAGAAATTTAATCTTCTACACGGGAAATGGAGACAGTTACGCCCTGATTGACTTTCGTCCAAATGAAGGCGATAAGATTGACCTCCTTGGGAGCGCAACTAACTACCAGTTCTCACGGAAAACTCTTCCCACTGATTGGAGTGGAACTCTGTTCACAGCAATTTCTACCCAAAATGATGATGTGATTGCTTATCTGCTAGACCCAACAATAACGCTAACAGCCTCATCCCCAGTCTTCATCTGAACCTGAATTAAGTTACTCTTTGTAACGAAATTCCCGCTCTCAAGAAGCGGGTTTTTTGTTGTTTATCGTTGTCTTAAAATCACTCCATAAAAGCAAAATTAAAAAAATATTGGTAAAATCATAGGTTTTCAGTCAATTTAATTCCAAAAGAGAATATAGATGAGGAACATTATGAAAATTGAGAGAGTCGATCACTTTGTTCTTACAGTCCATAACCTAGATAGTACCTGTGAATTTTATTCCCCTGTCTAGGGTATGGAAGTAGTCACCTTTGAGGAAGATCGGAAAGCACTGCAATTCGGGCAGCAAAAGCTCAATTTTCATGCTGCTGGAAAAGAATTTGAACCTAAGGCACTTAATGCCACTCCGGGTTCAGGCGACCTCTGCTTCATTACGAAAACTCCCTTGGAAGAAGTTATAGAGCATATGAAAAGTTGTAATGTAGAGGTTCTAGAGGGACCTGTGAGACGAACTGGAGCAATGGGAGCGATCGCATCCATCTACGTGAGCGGTCCAGATAGAAATCTCATTGAAGTATCTAATTACCTGGAAAACTCCACTTGAAAGTTTTATACACCCTCCTCCTATACATCTAATCACCCTTAGGGCGTGTTTTCAAACTCATCACGTTCTATCTGGGCAGATCCCCCTAAATCCCCCTTAAAAAGGGGGACTTTAAGAGTTTTCTCCCCCCTTTTTAAGGGGGGCTGGGGGGGATCGAAAGGGTTTGAAAACATCCCCTAGCCTCCCAGCTAATTGCGAATGCCTTTGATGCCCAATATGCTAAAAAGAAACGCATGGAGTTTTAAGCACATCAACAAATGAGTACCAGACACCTGCGTATCCTCACATCTGGAATAATTGCCGCAGCTGCTATCGGTGCTACTCTTATAACCGATACTGCTTCTGTTAACTGGCTCAAGTTGTCTATAAAGTCAAACAGCGCTTTTGCCCAAAACATTGATGAGCAAATCAATATTCGAGTTTATCAACAAGCAAGTCCTGCTGTTGTTTCAATAGATGCAGGTGATGGTACGGGTAGTGGCAGTATTATCAGTCGAGATGGTTTGATCTTGACCAATGCCCACGTTGTAAAAGGTTCGCGTACCGCTGATGTAGTTCTGGCAGATGGGCGAAGGTTTCGAGCTGATGTTGTTGGCTTTGGTAATAATGGTCTTGACTTGGCAGTTTTGAAGATTCAAGGTCAAAGTAATCTACCAACTATTACTATTGCCCAAAGTCCCATACAGGTCGGTCAGCGAGCATTTGCAATTGGTAATCCCTTCGGTCGATTTCAGGGAACCTTCACGACAGGGATTGTTAGCCGTCTCGATAAAACTCGCGGTTTAATTCAAACTGATGCTGCCATTAATCCTGGTAATTCCGGCGGACCCCTATTAAACAGTCAGGGAGAACTGATTGGGGTTAATACCGCTATCTTTAGCAGCCGTGCTAATGGCGGTAATATTGGCATTGGTTTTGCGATCGCAATTGATAAAGTCAAACCCTTCTTAGCCGCTGTGCGAGAAGGACGCGCTTCCCGTACTGCCCAGCGCCAAGGTCGAGTCCCCACCGATACGCCTCCAAAACCCCTATCCTTAAATAGTTCACCAATCAACGGTAGATTGGGTTCGGGTAGCAATGTCTTACCAGTAGACAATAGCTTTTTCGACCTTTATGCCTTTCAAGGTAAAGCAGGTCAGCAAGTCCAAATTGACATGACAAGTCGGCAAATCGACTCCTATCTAATTTTGATTGCCCCCAACGGTCGTGAATTAGCCCAAGATGATGATAGTGGCGGCGGTGCTAACGCCAGAATTGTTGTCACCTTACCCAATTCGGGTACTTATCTATTAATGGCAAATTCCTATCAGGCAGGACAAGCTGGAACTTACAGCTTACGAACTCAGGTAACGGCTAACCGCACTGGAAGTCCCACAAGTCAAGGTAGCTTCATTTTACGGCAAGAGGGCATTCTTGGTTCTGGTTCCTCCGTATTACCAAACGATGGCAGTTTGTACCGGGAGTACAGGTTTGAAGGTCGCGCAGGTCAGACAGTGACGCTTAACTTAACCAGTCCAGATTTCGATACTTATCTGGTACTAGTTGGTTCTGATGGTCAGCTAGTTGAGGAAAATGATGACGTTAGCCAAACCGATGCCAATTCCCGACTTACTGCTACTCTACCCAGCACAGGTGTCTATAGGGTAATTGTTAATGCTCGTGACAGACGCGGACGCGGTCGGTATGTTTTGACTATCCGTTGAGGATTTTGACAAGACTAAAGCTATCAAGCTTCTTCAATTCTCTAGCGGTAACTTTCCCTCTTGGGAATAAGTCTTTTGACAAGTAATCTTAAAGAAGAGGAGCGTCGTTATTGGTCATTTCCAAGGTTGTTTCAAAACCACCCTTGAGCGTCCACTGAATAGCACCATCACGACCCGTCCAATAAAGCGGAATTTTGGCATCGCGAATTAGTTGTGCTGTGTCCAAATCTACCGTGTTAGATGAAGCGATCGCAACTTTCGGTTGTAGAGCCTCTAATAATTCCGGCGTCAGACTTTCTCCAGACCACCAAAGCACGTCAACAGGCAAGAGATTAGAATTTTTTACTAACTGTTGTTGAGTATCTGGTTTAATGCTCCCTAGAAGTAGCCAACTTTTATCTCGGATTTGTAGCTGTAATATGGTTGGTTCAGCATTAATTAATTCAATAGGTGTAGAGCCAAGTGAAATGGCTTGATTCGCTGATAGCGGCTGATAGTTGCCCTGTTGCGATTGAATTGCCGTTGCGATCTCAGATGGGGATGCAGTAGCGTCTTTACCCTGAGTATCAGCTAAAGGCGATTGTAAATCAGCAGTATCATAAAATGTCTTGATCGGCAAACTGACCAACATCTGAAGCCAGCCCGTCCTGAGGCGAGGTTGGGAATCAAGAGCAACAGCCCAGTCAATTTGATTAATTCCCTGCTTTTGCAGAAACGGTAAGACTGTGAAACTTGCTGTATCAGTCTCTCCACTATTAACAAGCGTAACTTGTCCTCGGTCTTGAATTACTAAAACTTGCTCTTGGGCAGCAGCTAAAACTGTTACTCGAAACTGTGCTGTCTTCGTCTGCCAAACAGGAAGTGCCACCAGAGTCACAGCAACTAAACCGACCAACCACCAACGACGCTGCCACTTCTTGCTAATGCAGGTTATTCCAATCAAGCCGTACAGTAACAAAAGTTGTACGACAGAAATGGTTCCAACAGCTACTGAACTTCCCGGTAACTTATTAAACAGTTCCACCAATGCGATCAGTAACTGAGTTGGATAGTCTAGTAACCAAGCAATGGCACTTCCTGCTGTTGACGAGATTACTGCTGCTAGAGCACTGATGAAACCACCAATACTAATAAGAGAAATTAAAGGAGCGCAGATGATATTGGCTGCTGTGCTGTATGGTGCAACCATGCCAAACACATAAAGTTGTACGGGTAAAGTCCACAATGAGGCAGCAAGGGGAATTGCAATTAAAAATGCGATCGCAGGTGGTAACCAATCCAAACGTTCTGCTAGTGGTCGTACAGTGACGAGCAATCCTAGTGTTGCTAAAAAGCTTAACTGGAATCCCAAATCCCAAATCCAAAGAGGATTAAATAGCAGCAAAAGGGTGGCTGCAACTAACAGCGAACCCAACGGCTTAGTCTTCCGCTGTGTTACTAAAGCAACTAACGCCCCAAAGCCCATAATTGTAGCTCGCAGCACAGAGGGCTGTACTCCCGTGAGGCAAACAAAAATGAGCAAAGCTCCACTTCCAATGATTAATTGTGTCCTCACCGAAAAGCGCTTGGTTAACGTTAGTACCAAACCAAGAATTAAAGAAGTTTGAGTTCCAGAAGCCGCTAAAATATGAGCCAATCCAGCTTGAATGAACCAATCGCGGATGTCGTAGGGTATATCCACCGCTTGGCTTCCTAAAACCATTGAAGTTACTAGCTGCCCTTTTGGACTACCTAGCCACTCAAGTTGCGAACGAGTAATCCGTTGCTGTAATACCCATCTTCCCCACTGGTGTTCTTGTTGCTCATCAGAACCGCTAACTTGACGCCCACTAAAACCTGCAAAAGCCCCTTCTTTTGCTAAGTAAACACTAAAGTCAAATGCCCCTGGATTTGAGGCAGGTTTAGGTTTGTATAAGACACCAGTTACAGCTATATTTTCCCCTGGATAAAGACCAGTCGCCTGAAGTAGCGGTACTGTTACATACAACTTACCTGCCACGGTTTTACTAACAGAACCCGTATTTTCACTACTTTCAACTTCATTCAATTGCCTAGCTTCTAGCCAGAATTGACCTTTAGAGGAGCGAGTCAGGCGAGGCATACTCTTAACTTTGCCTTGCACCGTAACGATTTGTTCCTGAACCCTGGCATTAGCTAGACGAACAAACTGACTGATGTCATTTGAGGCTGGCTGTGGTATTCGTGCTTGAAAATAGATAGGAGCTAAAGCGGCAATGATTCCAGCAACTAGCCAAACTCTCAGTTTGGGTCCTGTCCGCCAGAGTCGTGGTAAAGCGATCGCGGTTACTACTCCCACCACTCCTAGTCCTATACTTAGCCAACCATAATCTTTCCCAGCAACGGAGCGAGTAGTTAAGCTCAGACTTGCCGTAGACACTAGACCGATGATGTAAGCCAAACTCAGTAGAACACCACTGGCGAGATTCATTAGATTGCCAAACCTAGCTTCAAGCCCAGCACAGCATGAAGGAACAGCAGACAAAGTGCTGTGCTTCCTATATAAGCGTGAACACCACGCAATATAGCTTTGTTTCCTCCAAAGCGCGTCAAAGCAATAATGCCATTAGCAGCTAACAAAATAATTACAATCGAACCCGTCCAAAAATGTGGGCTTTCTAACACAGCTTTATGCTGCATAACTAGCGACAGAACTCCACCGGTGTATCCAGTTGTTATGAAAAGGAACATCCAGGGGGCAAGTTTACGGTGGTCAGTACGACTTTTCTTAGCAGCCGCCACATCCGTTACTACTCGTCCACGCCACCCAGCTAAACCTATAAAACTGCCCATCACAAAGACTACAATTGCCATCATCAAGGGATGTCCCCAATGTACAATTGACTCAGGTATTCCCAGACTCCGAAACTGATTAGCAATAGGTTCTAAGAACTGACTTAAAGTTGTCATTTCTTTTACAAGCTCCTTTGAGAGCAGGTCTTTCTGCCTCAGCAATTTTTCAGAACAATATAACTAATTTTTCAGAACAATATAACTAGCTTAAGTTATGTAAGGGGCAGCTTCTACATCTCACATAAAGCGATAGCTACTCCTGATTAGAGGTTCCCTCAAACGGGTAACTCTTTAGACAGCTGCAACTTATTACTCAGTGGAAACTCTAAAGCTTCTCGTTGTTGCAAGTAAAGTTGAGCAACCCGCCTCGCTAGGCTGCGGATTCTGCCAATGTACCTCGTCCGTTCTGTAACCGATATAACACCTCTAGCATCCAGCAAATTGAATATGTGGGAACACTTTAAAACGTAGTCGAGGGTAGGTAAAACGAGTCCTTTTTTACTGAGCTGCTCTGCCTCTTGCTCGTAGAGATCGAATAAGCTAAAGAGCAAATCTGGGTTAGATGCTTCAAAGTTATAGGTACACTGCTCAACTTCTCCCTGAAGGTGAACATCCCCATAGCTAATTCTGTCGTTCCACTGAATTTTAGGGATAGCATCTACCTCTTGAAGGTACATTGCTAATCGTTCTAGACCATAGGTAATTTCAATCGAGACTGGGCGACAGTCAACTCCACCACATTGTTGGAAGTAGGTAAACTGCGTAATTTCCATTCCATCAAGCCAGACTTCCCACCCTGTTCCCCAAGCTCCTACCGTGGCATCTTCCCAGTTATCCTCCACAAAGCGAATGTCGTGGTCTTCTGGATGAATTCCCAAAGCTCTCAAAGAATCTAGATAAACGTCCTGAATATTGTTGGGTGAAGGCTTAATCAGCACTTGATACTGGTAGTAGTACTGGAAGCGATTTGGATTTTCGCCATAGCGTCCATCTGTTGGTCGTCGGCAAGGCTCAACATAGGCGACTGACCAAGGTTCAGTTCCAAGTGATCTTAAGAATGTATGAGGGTTCTTGGTGCCTGCACCTTTCTCAAGGTCATAAGGTTGGGCAATTAAGCAACCGCGATCGCCCCAAAATTGATGCAACGTAGCAATTAAGGACTGAAAATTCACATAGACCTCCGCTCATGATGCCTAACAGGCTTGTTCATCTAATCCATTTTGGCGCAAAAGCGGAGTCTGAAGAGTGCATTAAGAAGCGGGGGAGAAATTTTTTAGTAAAAGGGGGTTGACAAGAGAGTGTTGGGGATATACATTGGTAAATGCGCTCAAAGGACGCCTCGGCGAACCAAGCGCCCCGAACCTAGAAAAACCAATAGTTTGAAAGTTTAGCACTAACCTAACTCGTCAAAATTAACGAAGAGTGGCTGGGTAATCCAGTAAC
>DATNQT010000381.1:0-5077 GCA_036703885.1 Candidatus Sericytochromatia bacterium | reverse complement strand
ATGCTTTGAAAAAATTTTGCAGGGCGGATTAATACATGATTATTACTTATATATGGTAAACGGAGTAGAAGTTGAAGAACGAGTTTTCGATGCTTGGCTAAATTCTAGTAAAGAAGAGTTTGGCAGGAGCTTCATCGAAAGGGACGAGCGGGGGCCCAGAAAACGCCTAAAAAACCAGGAGAAGGAAAAGCAAAAATGATCATGGCTCAGCAGTAATAAAAAAAATGTCCAAAATTTCGGACGTTTTCACAAGGGGACAGACTGTCTATAATCGTTCTCAGCAACAAACCTCAAAACATCCCATCAAGAATTTGGGTAACGTCTTGTTGGTCGCGGCCCCGGTTGTCGTCATAAATCATCAGGGTGTTTAAATTCCTGTGCCTGCTGAGTTTCTGAACCTTCCGCACATCCCCGTCTGTTGCGTCCAGTGCCGCCGTGATAGCGCTGTGTCGGATGCGGTGAGGAGACATCTGTTTTTTAATACCAGCCTTTTCGCTGTGGCGGACAACCATCTTGCAGATACCGTCGCCGCTAAGTCTGTGTCCGCTGTGGGCGGAGTCAAGTGCTATAAAAAGCGGGCTATCCTGCGAGCAACTTCCCCTTTTTTCCAACCAATCGGCGATCGCTTGAACAGTCGCCACACCCAAGTCCACTACTTCCGACTGAGTGCCGCGTCCCTTGCCAAGAATTTGCAAAGTTTTACTTGCTGGGTCAAAATCTCGAACGTTCAACTGACTGATTTCGTTTCGCCTTAAAGCATTGCCCCACAGCAGCCGGAGCAAAGCATAATCGCGCGCTCCAGCCAATGTCTCCCGATTGCACTGCTGCAAAATTCGCTCAAAAGTTGCTCGGTCAACCCCCGTCGTATCCCGGTAGCCGGCAACTTTTTCTCCTTTGATGTCCCCTAGGGTATAGTGACACGCGCCGAGTTTGCGACCCATTTCCACCAACGACTTGATAGCCGCAAGTCGCCGATTAACAGTAGCTTCCTTGAGTCCCTTGTCGATCAGCTTGGCTTTGTACTTCAACACCACCGACACGGCCTGACGCTCTTCCAGGTGCAGGAACTCCAAAACGTTATCAGGACAGGCGGACTTTCCCGTCATGGTTTTTAAAAAATCATTGACATCTCTCTCGTAGGCGCGGCGGGTGTTTTCGGAGCGTTTGTCAGCTAAAAGTTGTTTGAGCACGTCGGGGTAAGTGTCTAAGTTGAAATGTCTTGAAATTTTGGCATCGAGGGAAGCTTCAAGGCGGGCTATCGACTGTTCTGGTTTATTCATTTTATGCCTTTGATAACCGACGTTTACGATGGCATGAGGGTAAAAATGCGCCCCATCCATTTTTTGCGGGGCTGTGGTATCTAAGCGGCTATGAATTATTATGTAACCGTTGGCAGTTACCGGCGCAGCTATATATTATGGATTTATTGCAGGCGACGTAATGAAGCTGTAGTGGTTTTAAGCGCTGGGTCAAAATAAGCGAATTTGTTGTGCAGAGTTGGGTTTGTTTACTTATACCCCTACTGTCTAAAATCACCTCTATAGCCTATAAAGTCCTACCCAGCCATAGCACTTTCTCATTCCTCTCAAATTATGTATACTATTAAACAACTAGAAAAAAAGACTTTACATGAACTTAAAGCTATTGCTCGTAAGTACAATATAGTCCCGTTGGGTAATCGGAATTATCGCCAGACTTGGATTGATGAGTTGTTTTATAGCGCTAACTGTCCTGCTTGTCGAAGCATCAATTCTCTGAGTGCTATGTGGTCAAAAGAGTTTGTTGATGGTGTCACTTATTTTGGGTGTACTAACTGCGATGTCAAAGCGCATGAACTTTTGGAAATTTTCTCTGATATAGAAGTAGAGTAAGTTTACCAACCGATAGGCTCTAAGACATACTTGTAGTGATTTAAGCACATGGTCAGGATATGTCATTTCCTAATAAATTTGCAATAATCTCAAGTCTTAGCTACGTTAACTTAAATATTTAGTAGAGTAGTAGTAATGAGTGATCGGGATGATTTAATTAATTTTGAAAAAGAAACAGATATAAAAATTCTTCAATTTAGTGTGTTTCAAATACCACATAAAAACGTTTTAATATACTTATTTAGGGAAATCGACGAGATGATTCGGAGTAAGCATTTTGAAAATTATATGTTTAGTACACAAGCAAATGGTGAAGCATTAGCTAGTAGAATATCTTACTTAGTTCATTTATTACAAAAATGCCCTTCACAAGTAGAAGTTAACGCAATTAATGATTTGTCAGCTACTTTACAGTTTTATAAAGATTTTAGAAACTTAATAACTTACTCTCATTTTTGTGAGCTTATGCCTGAAGTGCGGAGGGGTTACTATGAGGTTGAAAAAATTCAGGAAGGGTGGTTTAAACTTGTACATCCCAATGAAGAGGTTGCAAGGGCTGAAGAGTATGATATTATTTTAACTGAACTTACCATAGCTTTTTTAGTTGGAGACCCTCCTGATTTAAGGCGAGAATTTTTTACATTAGCAAATCAATTTCCTAGTCCAGACATGACTTTAATGTCTCGGGTATTAAGAATTTTATTTCGATATCGTTTAAATAGTATTCAGGAAGTACCACTTTTAGAGCCTAATGCTTTTCAAATATGTATTGGAACAACATGGGAAGATTTTTGCAAGATTAGAGCTGCATTATTGGCGTATGCAGATTACTGTATTCATCTTGGAAATGTTTTAAGATTTTTTTTGGTTAATGAAACTAATAATATAAGGAAGGAAGCTTTATCAGAGAAATATGAAAGATTGGTTACGGTTTTTGATACTAAGGACTTTTTTATAGGTTTATTAATAGGGTTGACAAATGTTGAAAAGTCTGCAATTGAAAACATATTAAAGTTTTACACTATTAATATTGATAATCAGGATAAAACTGCTGGGGATGGATTTTTCCCACCTTTAGTCGATTATTCCAATTCTTACTTATTTAATCCATATATTCTCATCCTAATGTTGACATCAAGGAATATTATCTATGTTCTTAATAAGACGAACAAAATTCAATTTGACAATATTGTTTCACAGTATCTAGAGCCTACGCTTTTAAACCAAGCTGTAAAAATATTGGAAAAGCTACCAGATTTGAGAATTGTTCGTAATGCAATTTGGAGCAAAGGAGAATTTGATTTACTTATCTATCAATCAAGTTCTAATACATTGTTACATATTCAAGCAAAAGCACCTATACCACCACAAGGTGCAAGAATGACACAAGCTGTTGAGGAGCGTTCAAAAGAGGGAATAGAGCAATTGAACCGTTTTCAAAATTTACCTCAAGATGAACGTGATACTGTGATATCGGAAATATTTAATACACCAGTTAAGAAAGTTCTATGTGTAAGTGTATTACTGTGTCGTGCTGGTCTTGGTACTCATGTAGTCTGGAATCTAAAAAAAGATATAGCGGTCGTTAATCTTCAATTGCTTAACGGAGTTATACGAAAAATATTTTCTGAAAACTTGAATCTTTCAGATTTTAAGGAGGTTACAGATAGACTTTTAACAGATATCTGGAATAGATCGGTATTAGGATGGAGACAAGGAATGATCGGTCTAAATGAAAGTTTAATTTGTATGCCCCTCTTAAATCTAAATCATGATGTGATAGATCCAATTAGGAGACAGTTAAACTCCTTCTAGGATTGATATCGTTTGTGGAAATGGTGGGTTAAAACACTTGATAGCCGTTTATAGAAACGGTGTAAAGCTGTAGTGGTGATAAGTGCTAGAGCTCGATATACCCGTATGCCCGCTTAACCTACACTGCAACCCTACTTACGCAGCAACACATCAAACCTACCAGCAACAAGTCTTAAACCTGTAAACAAGTTTAGGAGGGGCAACTAATTGGGCGGGAAACAGAGTGGCGAGTTCAAATGATACCAAGACCCATTTAGACCAACAACTTAGCAGTCACGCCGCAACCGATGACCGCTGCGCTAATTTTTCGGCGTCAACTTGTCCGACACAGCACTTTAAATTTACAGCAAGCTCTACAACGGACAAGCTGCCACTCGAAAAATTTCATCGGCTGCTTGACCTAGTTTTTTGGGTTAAATTTTTGAAGTTTAATAGTATATCATTGTTTGTTTTTTTTGGGGAGTTTTACCGGGTATCACTCGACCCGGTTATTTTTAACCTTGCGGGCCTGCGGCGCAACGACCGACGCGGCCGGGGGGGAGGCCACGCTTAGCTACCCCCCCGGCCCACGATTACCGATCGCTAAATTCTGGCAATAATTGATTGTTTACAGTGTATACATTGTCTACAACCGTCTTACAACGTCTTACACTCTCGGCGCGCCTAGCATTTGACATCCGTTTATAGAAATGGTTGGCAAGCAGTCCTCACCGCTTATGGGAACGGTATTGTCACAACCCAGTACCGATCGCGATGGGTGACTGCAATCAGTAAGACACCATTACCATAAACGGTTACATACCATTACCATAAACGGTTACATACCATTATTATTAGGACAAGCCAGCACCGATCGCGATCGGTGACTGCAATCAGTTACATACCATTACCATAAACGGTTACATACCATTACCATAAGCGGTTACATACCATTGCCAACTGAAAAATGTTTTCTGTAACTCCTTGACAGTTACCTATGAGTTACTTATAGTAGTTACATATAAGTGTAGGTAACTGGTAGATAACTTATGGCGATTGCAGCGGTGATACAGGGGACGATTGAGGTAGAGGGCAAAGTATTTGAGCTTGATTCCCCCAAAGGCTCGGCGTGGTTGGAGTCGGTAACATCTTTCAGATTTGAGCCGAGCGGGACGAACAAGCCCTACACAGCACGCAAGGAATCGGGCAAAGGTGGCAATTACTGGTACGGTTACAGAAAGGTTGCAGGGAAGTTACACAAAAAATATATCGGCAAGGGTGCAGAACTAAGTACCGCAAAGCTTGAGGAGATTGCGGAAGCCTTAAATACTCCCCCACAACCACGGGTTACAGGTAAAGTTACAGAGACAGGTCATCAGTTAGTTACAGATAAAGTTACAGGCAGAGTTACA
>DATNQT010000380.1:0-6534 GCA_036703885.1 Candidatus Sericytochromatia bacterium | reverse complement strand
GGGACACCCGATGATGCGGCTGTGGTGCAAGTGCCAACGGGTCAATTGATGGTGCAGACTATTGATTATTTTCGCTCCTTAATTAGTGACCCGTATACCTTTGGTCAAATCAGTGCCAATCACTGCTTAAGCGATATTTTTGCAATGGGAGCTACACCTCAAAGTGCTTTAGCCATTGTAACTATTCCCTATGCTACCGAAGAGAAAGTTGAGGAAACGCTCTACCAATTGTTATCGGGTGCAATGAGGGTGCTATCTCAAGCACAAGCGCCCTTGATCGGCGGTCATACCACAGAAGGAGCCGAATTAGCCTTCGGATTAACTTGTAATGGTTTGGCTGCACCTGACCAACTTTTGCGAAAAGGTGGCATGAAGCCCGATCAGGTGCTGATTCTTACCAAAGCACTGGGTACAGGTATCCTCTTTGCCGCTGATATGCGATTAGAAGCAAAAGGTCGGTGGATTGATAACGCGGTTCGCTCGATGCTGCTATCAAATCAGCAGGCAGTTACAGCATTTGTTGAACATGGAGTCACTGCCTGCACGGATGTCACAGGTTTTGGATTGTTGGGACATCTGATGGAAATGGTCCGAGCCTCAGGCGTGGCGGTAGAGTTGGAAATGGATGCCATCCCGGTTCTAGAAGGCGTTAGGGAAATGCAGCTATTGGGAATTGTCAGTTCGCTTCACCCCCAGAACTTACGGACATCTCGTGAGATTAGTAATTTGTCTGAAGTAGAGAATTGTCCTAACTATCCCGTACTATTTGACCCTCAAACCTCTGGCGGTCTTTTAGCAACCATTCCAGCTGACCGAGCTAGCAACTGTCTGACTTTACTTAAAGCCTTGGGCTATGCTGATAGCTGCGTTATTGGTCGCGTGACACCACTCGTTGAAGGCGTCAAGCCAATTACAATTAGCCAAGGCTCTAGAAACTAGACCAGCTTGGCATAAATAACTCACCAGTAAAAATTCTTCCCATACTCCTCCTTAGTGCCTCCTGATGATTGACCAATTAGATAAAGTCGCGCAACATCTTTTTGATTTCTATGTTGTGTAATTCTTCCTGTCCAATTTGGGTACGAGCAAATTCTTCTAGATAAACACTGGCATCTTCTACCGTGTGGAGTAACTCTTTATACAGTTCTAAGGCTTTTTTCTCATGGTTGAGGCTTTCCTCCAGAATATTTCGCACTGAATGCTGATAGGTTTCCTCAATTGGAGCAATCCGCAGGCTGGGATGCCCTTCTAGACCCGTAAGAATCTCTCCTGCCTGTTGGGCATGGAGTAGAGACTCGCTTGCCTGGGCTTGGAAAAATGCCACAATCGGAATTCGGTTAGGTCCAGTCACCATTAAGGAATAGTGGGTGTAACGTACCACTCCTGCCAACTCAAATTCCATGATGGAGTTGAGGATGTTGGTAGTGGCTTTCAAATCGAGATCTTTCATGGCTCAGTCTTACTCGCTATTTTTTTTGAAACTACTCATGGCTTTTGGACGTTCCTCTCACTGTTCACAGGCAGGCAAAATTAACTTAGGGGCGATCGCCTAGTCCCTAAGTTTTTTCAGCTAGGCTGATTTACGCTAAAGCGCTATCCGCATCAGCCTTTCGCGTACTCCATCACGGATTGCGAGAGGGACTGAATCGCTGCCGTTGCCTTGGCTTTGTCTGGTGTTGCTGCCTTCATCAGGTTATTGACTTGGGTCAGACCCGATGAAATCTTGTTAAAAGATGCTTGGGCATTCTTTTTCACAGTGGACTGGATTATCTTATTTTGCTGCCAGTTATCACTAAAACCTTTGACATACTGCTTGGCTGTATCGACATCGTCGGTTTGCAAAGCTTTGACCGCAGCAGGTAAGTAGCCATTCAACTTAACTAGGGTTTGCTTAACTTCAGCACCTCCTGCCGCTCCGGCTTTGCCAGTATTCGCGGTAGCTGCCTTCTGTTTTGTATTGTTAGCCTTGCCAGCACTTGCCGGAGCCGTGGCAACAGTTTTGCCAGGAGTAGCTGCTGCTCCGGGTGTTGCACCCGTAGCAGCAGCCTTTGGCTTCTTTTTAACGGCTACGGGGGCTGGATCAACAGCTTGATCGGCTTCGTCTTGATTACAGCTTGTAACAAATAGGAGCATCAGTACACTAGCAATTACCACAAACTTAGAACGAATCATGTTTAACTCCTCAAAAATTCAGTAAATCGCTCAGACGTTATTGATTTAAGCCGAATTCTATTTAGTCTACAAGCCGCTAGCAATAACCACCACGACTGATACAACTAAGAATAGTCAGCTTCATCAAGATAGTAAATTACTAAACTGACAACTGAAAAGAATAATTTGAGGAGAATTCACTAAACGAGACATTTTACGGGTACAGATTTACTCTTGTTGAGAATTAACAGGTTTTTTATCCATCATGTTCCTTCTGGCAGGAACAGGAGTGAAACCCGTTAAGCTGCGGAAATAAATGCCCCCAATCGCCAGCAAAAACACGACATAACCCACGGCTTGAAGCAGATAGAGGTTCTGGGTATAACCAAACATGGCACTGAGAAGAAGCCCAGGAAACTTGTCCTGGGGCAAGATTTGGGAGGTATCCCAAACCCTCGGCCCCAAGATGCAAGAGGGGTTCTTCGCAAACCGTTCGTAGAAGAAACACAAAGCCTGGGATTTGCGATCGCTTTTTGGACTTCAGGATTTTTTTTGCCCAGTGGTTCGGAGATGTTGTTTTTCAGGGTGTCGGCATAGTTAACAAATCCCCGTGAGTCTTGATACTCAATCACTGCCGCGATTTTCCCGTTGGCAACTGCCGCTCCATACTCCGAGTTGGCTGTATCGAGTAAACCATTAATTACCTTGAGGGTAAATTCCGGCGACTTGCGTTGAGCTTCTGGCAACGCGGCAATTGCCCCATCTACGGCTTTCATCGACTCCTCAAACTGTGTCACCAGCTTGGGATCGTTGGGCTTAGACTTTACTAAATCCTGCAAACTGATTAACTTGGTTTTGAAGTCTGGGACATTGCGCTCCAACGGCTTAGTGGGGTATGCCCTCTAGGAGCATTGCAATTTTCGCCGAAACCTTGTTATGTAACTCTCGGTGTGTTAATCAGGGTGAAAGTAAAATGAAGAGAGTTTTTTCTATCTGCCTGATCGCAGCACTGACGTGCATACTTGGTAGTAAAAATACTCAGGCGACTGAAGAGAAAATCGTTTCTCCCAATTCTAAAGTTCAGTACCTTGGCGTTGATGGTACATTTACCATCGATACTACTGAGATTGCAGCTAAAGATCCGCGCAACCCAAAGCGAGTCGTTTTCAAGCAAATGGAAACGTTCTCCTTTTATCAAGATCTGGAAGGAAAAACATCCTTAGCTCAAAACTGCCGCTATTCCTACAAAGGGGCAGCAGGCGATCCGTTCTATTATCCAGAAAAATCCAAAACATCGGTTTGGGATTTGTTTGAATTAGTGTCTGGAGATACAGCCTGCAATCAGTTTAAGTATGTTGCTATGCGATCGCCTCATGGCAACCCAGTTCATATGCATATGAGGTATGGGGATACAAACTCTAGCTTTGAGAAGCTATTAGCAATGAGTAATGCTCCAGAGGATAAGACGAAGATCGATCCGTGGTGGAGTGTCTACTGTGCCGAAGGCGTATCTGGCTGTGATAAATAGCTGAATCTTAAATAGATTGACCGCTTAGGACAGTGCTCACAGGTGCGTGTTCCAGCAGACAGTAAGGGCGACTGTAGCATAGCGGCGACTCTAGAGCGTGGGCTGATAGGAATTCTGGGTCGCTCATTACTCGTTCTGTCTCACCATCGAACACAACCTGTCCTTGACTCAAAATAATTGTGCGATCGCATAATTCCAACGCCATATCTAAGTCATGAGTTGCAACCAATTGAGTTAGTTTTAAGCTTTGTAGTAGCTCGATTAACTGACGGCGGGAACGGGGGTCTAATTGAGCAGAAGGTTCATCAAATACCAATACTTGCGGTTGCATGGCGAGTACACCGGCGATCGCAATTCGTTTCTTCTCTCCCCCCGATAAGTTCTCAGTACTCCGTTGCCCATAGTAGTCTGGGTCAATATTGACGGCTTGCATCGATTGGCATACTCGCTCGATTAGCGCTTCATCTCGCAAACCCAAATTCATCGGACCAAAAGCAACATCTTCCCAAACAGTTGGCATGAACAATTGATTATCTGGATTTTGAAATACTAGCCCTACAAAATTCCGAATTGTTCGTAAATTCTCTGAAGTTACGGGCATCTCCCCAATCGTTATTTCCCCTTCCTGAGGCATCAAAATCCCATTTAGGTGCAACTGCAAAGTAGACTTCCCCGAACCATTAGCACCAATTAATGCCACCCGTTCATTAGCTTTTATCGAGATATTTACGTCTCTCAATGCTTGAGTTCCATCAGGGTAGCTATAGCTAAGGTTTTTGATAGAGATTGGGTTATGGTGCATCTTAAAGGTTTTCAGTTTTGACAGAGAACGTCGAAATAGTTTTTATTTTTAGATTTAAATCTTTCTAACAACTAATAACTACAAGTCTTAGGTCAGGTTATTTAACTAAGTAAACAGCCTGTCCAATTAGTGCCAAAATTGCCGTTAAAGTTAGAGCAATGATGTCACGGCGTCCGCCTTTAGGTACTTTATCGACAGGTGGTACTCCCTGATAACCTCTCGCCAGCATCGCCTGATAAACCCGTTCCCCCCGATCGTAAGTACGAATAAATAGCGAACCCATCATATTGCCAACTACTAAACGTTGCCAGCGATTGCTACCCATTAAATTACGAGACGCGGCGGCTCGACGCATTGCGTTAAACTCTCCAATTAAGACGTTGATATAGCGATACATCGATGCGATCGTCGCTACTAGTAACGGTGGCATTCGTAAGGCAACTAAGGCATTGAGGAGTGCTGGAATTGAAGTGGTTAGGGTCAGCACATTTAGTATTAACAGTGATATCAGTGCTTTGATAGCTACACTCCCCAAAATAGTTAAGCCTACTGTAGTAATTTTCAGGGGTCCCCAAGACCATAGAACCGTGCCACCGTCCCGGAACAACGTGCCTAAAATAACAACACCGATAAAAGCAAACTCAACGGCAATTCGTCTCAGTAAGACGAGCAAAGTCACTCGACTTAGTAGGATAACGCCTAGCACTCCAACTGCATAAACCGCCCAAGTTAACCAACGTCCATTAGGTGTTAAAGCGCTCGCAAATACTAAAAGCAGTGTACACAGTAATCGGGTACGAGGTGCTAAAGAGTGCCACAGTGTACTCTGTTTACTATTAATATCAAGATGAAACGCCCCAACGTGCAGCAGCATTTAATAAATTAAATTTTGAGTAAGGGAATTGATAATAAATAGTTGTAAGGGTAGGTTTCCTGATAAATCTTAGATACAAGTACCAAGATTCAACTCAACCTACCCTTACTAAATCTTGATACAGATTTTCTTTTTCTTCCTAACTCCTAGGGATGGTCTAAATCATCAGAGTAGGAGGACTCCTCAGCATCTGTAGTAGATGCAGAACCCCGAACTACAAGTTTGCCAATGCCCCAAGCTAGACCAAACGTCGCCAAGGTTCCAACTAAGCCAGCTATGGGAGTAGCTACAGATTCGGGTACACCTCTAAGAGCATATTCTTCAAAAACCCCATAAAAAGGCAATTTGTGGGCAGGTTTGTCTTCTGCTTCTTTCTGATCAAACTGCAAGTCTTTGGAGACTCGATCTAAACCATCAGGGTCTTTGCTAGCGAAGGGAGAAAGGAAAATTGCAATAAGTAAAGCAACGCCTAAGCCAGCAAGAATTACAGCGCGGTTACGATCTCGCGATAAGTTATTACTCATAAAGATCTAATCCCTTAACGGGGTGAGAAGGAACGAGAATTGGATAACGGTTTCCGACGAGGTGGTTCGTAAAACATTTCGGGGCGAGTCCGCCAAATGAAACTGAGCGCTATTACTGTAATTAGCGCCTCACCAATGGCAATCAGTACGTGCCACCATGCCATAGCCGTTAACCCTACTGTCAAGGGGACGGTGCCTGATAAAGCCAGTTGGATCGCACAGATAATTGAGGCAACGACTACACTCACCCAAGCGGCAACAGCTGCGCCAACTACGACTCCTTGAATGCGATCGCGACCTATTGTAAACCGTATCGTCCGGTAGAGATAGTAACCCCCAAAGGTGCCAATCAATCCCATGTTAAAGATATTGGCTCCTAAGACAGTTAAACCTCCATCCTGAAATACAGTCGCCTGTACGATAAATACCACCACCATCACCAGCGAACCCGCCCAAGGACCTAATAAAGCCCCGGCTAGGGTTCCACCCAACAGATGACCGGAAGTACCGCCTGGAATAGGAAAATTAATCATTTGTGCCGCAAAAATGAACGCTGCACAAACTCCCATCAAAGGTACAGCTCTTTCTTTATATTCTGCTTGCGCTCGATTCAGAGCCACTGCAATTAAACCAATGGCGAGTACCCAAGTTACAA
>DATNQT010000379.1:0-1649 GCA_036703885.1 Candidatus Sericytochromatia bacterium | reverse complement strand
AATTGCTATTATTTGCTTGCTCAATCAAGAGAGCATAGGCGCACCTTTCAAGAGGTACAAACACAAGTTTGACTTGGCGCACGATGAATTATTGGCAGTTCTACGGGAAGCAGGTAGAGGTAAGTTAACTCGACAGGCTTACCTGAAGTTTAATCAGAGCAACCAATCTAGCAAGAAGTGTTTAGTTGAATTCAACCCAACCGCTTCTTTCACAGAAGGCTCCGTCCCCGTTCGCGTAGAAGCAAAAGCTATGAATCCTTTAGCAACTCTTGTCCTACTTGGCTGGATTCCACTAGTCCTTTATCTGTTTAATCGGTTTCCAGCTCAACGGGCAGTTGTTGTGAGCTACGTTACGGGGTTTCTCTTCCTGCCAGAACTAATCTCTTATCCTATTGCACAGGGAATACCAGTCTATAACAAGGGATCTGCAACTACTTACTGCATTCTGTTAGCTACTCTTCTTTATGATTCTAAGCGCTTCAGTTCGTTTAAACCCGGCTTGCTTGACGTGCCGATGCTGATCTGGTGCTTATGCCCGATCGCTACTCAACTTTCCAACGGACTGAGTCCGATCTCACCTACTCTCAATCAAATTGTGGCTTGGGGATTGCCCTATTTTTTTGGTCGAATTTATCTCAATGACTTAGCTGGACTACGCCAGTTGGCGGTTGGCATCTTCGCTGGCGGAATGGTCTACGCCCCTTTGTGCCTGCTTGAAACACGCATTGCGCCGACACTACACTTGAGAGTTTACGGAGTTCATGCCTTTGCTGACTTTGCCCAAAGCGTTCGTTACGGGGGATATAGACCAACCGTATTCCTGGTACATGGTCTTTGGGTGGGTCTGTGGATGATGGCAGCAACACTGATTGGGATTTGGCTGTGGAGAACTAAAGTCATTAAGCAACTCAGGGGGATTCCAATCAGAAGGCTTGTGGTTGTCTTAGTAATCACGTTTATCTTGGTCAAATCCACTGGTGCCTACATCTATCTGGCAATAGGAACTGTCATCTTGTTTACTGCCGGGTGGCTTCGCAGTAAGATCCCAGTATTACTTCTGATCGCGGTTCTATCAACTTACCTATACTTAGGAGCCACGGGGGCTTTGTATTCTATGCCTCAGGTTGTTTCCTTTGTGTCCAATGCTCAATCCAATCCTGAGAACGACCGTGCTGGATCGTTGGCGTTTAGAATTGTCAACGAAGAAGCCCTGTCGCAGAAGGCGCGGCAGAGGATGATTTTTGGGTGGGGTGATTCGGGAGGAAGCCGTATCTACGATGAGGAAGGCAACGATATCTCAGTAACCGACAGCTTGTGGATTATTGCTTTTGGTCTACAGGGTTTAGTCGGTTTGATTAGTTTCACAGCATCGCTGTTCGCAGCTCCGTTGGGCTGTTGCTTTTCCCGGTATTCGCCTAGTACGTGGTCTAACCCTAAAGTCGCGCCAGCTGCTGCACTGGCATTGGTCTTAATCTTGTATATGCTGGACAGTGCCTTAAATGCTATGGTTTGCCCAGTTTTTATGCTGGCTTCTGGAGGAATATCCGGACTTGTGATGCAAGAGCCACAAACTAGTAAGGCAACAAGCGATCGCTCATCAATTCCCCAGCGTTCCTTAGTTCAACGAAGACAAAATTTGCAAAGTTGAC
>DATNQT010000378.1:0-6297 GCA_036703885.1 Candidatus Sericytochromatia bacterium | reverse complement strand
GGCTATTTGTCTTGTCAAGCACTTTAGTGCAGGTGCATAGTGCAGTTATGACCTCAGAAAACCAATCAGAAAGTCAATCGACATTGAAAAAACTCCGAGAGAGGGTGAACCTGACTCAGCCAGAGTTGAGTGATCGTATTGGTGTAGGTATAAGAATTATTAGCGACTGGGAAAGTGGCAGAAAACTCCCGCGCTTTGACAATGCGGTTGCTTTAGCTCGTGAATTAGGCATTTCGCTCAAAGTTCTGGCTAAGGCAATGCAAATCAATGTCGAGGGTGTGCCTGATGATGAACTGCCAGAACAATGGCCCTCAAAAGAGGATTGAGGAAATAGGCGATACATGCGATCGCTCTAATTCAATAGACCTCTTGCAAAAGTTCTTTTCATCAAATTCTGGGGCAGGCGGGACGCCTACCCCACAAGAAAAAATGGCTATGAGTGGGATGGGCATCTTGCCCGTCCTAGCTACTGCAAGCAAGAGGTTTAATATTCTTTTTGCTCGTCAGTAAACTCAACATCTCATGGCAAACACATCGCCATTAAGGTATTCGTAGCGGATGGGCTGCTTTTCCTCCCACGCCAAATAGTCTTGAGGTGTCATTGGTGGAAAGTCTGGACTTGCAACCATAGTTCTGCAATACCCTCATTTATTTCAACTTTAGCAAGCTTGCTTTGAACGATTCCCTTCGTGATAGCTAGGCTGAAGAGCGCACTATGCTACGCCAAAGCTTCACTTTTGTACGGAACGGAATGCGATCTGCGCTTCGCAGCAGCGCTTCGCTATCGCTTTGTATTACTCCAACAAGACTAATCGAGAAGTCCGATCGCCCAAGCAGCCAAAGAGCGATCGCAGCGTTAAGCTTTGATTTAAGACCCAAACGCTGGCAAACATATCATGAAGGCTCATGAGGTTCTGAAGCGATACGAAACGGGAAGACGAGATTTCAGTGGAGAAAAGCTCAGAGGTCAATCTTTCAAAGGAAAAGACCTCTCAGGCGCAAACTTCAGTGAGTCCGACATCCGAGGGACAAATTTTACCAATGCCAAGCTGACAGGTGCTAACTTCAGTGGTGCGAATGCTGGTCTGCAACGGCGTTGGGTAATTGGTTTGGTCATCGCCTCATGGCTATTATTAGGGCTATCAGGAATATTTTCAGCAGTTTTAGGTGTTGTCATAGCCTCGATATTTAACAAGGACATCAGTAATGTTATTGGTGGCTGGATTGCCTTAATAACGATTGCAATTTTCTTTATCGTCACTATCCGCAAAGGTCTAGTAGCAGGACTGGGAACTCTTGCTGTCGCTGTCGCTGTCGCTGTCGCTGTCGCTGGAGCTTTCGCTGGAGCTTTCGCTGGAGCTGTCGCTGTCGCTGTCGCTGTCACTGTCGCTGTCGCTGGAGCTGTCGCTGGAGCTTTCGCTGGAGCTGTCGCTGTCGCTGGAGCTGTCGCTGGAGCTGTCGCTGGAGCTGTCGCTGTCGCTGTCGCTGTCGCTGGAGCTGTCGCTGTCGCTGGAGCTGTCGCTGGAGCTGTCGCTGGAGCTGTCGCTGTCGTGCTGTTTAGCGCTTTCATTAGCTGGCGTGCTCTTAAAGGAGATGAGAGAGATGCTTGGATTCGGACGTTTGCCATCGCCTTTGCTGCTACAGGCGGCACCAGTTTTCGCAATGCTGACTTAACCGCCGCTGAGTTCACCTCTGCCACGCTCAAAAATACAGACTTCAGAAGGGCTAACCTTACCCGTACTCGCTGGCACCAAGCCAAAAAGCTCGATCGCGTTCGCCCCGGAACCACCTATCTTCAGTTTCCCAAAGTACGACAATTACTCATTACGGAACAGGGACAAGCTCAGAACTTTGACCGCCAAAACCTCCGAGGCGTCAACTTACAAGGTGCTAACCTAGCTAATGCCAGCTTCATCGGAGCCGACTTAAACGAAGCTAACTTGCAAGATGCTGACCTATCCAGAGCCAATCTGGTACAAACGCAGCTAGACGAGGCAGACTTAACGGGTGCTACTCTCACGGGCGCTTACATAGAAGACTGGGGCATTACAACTCATACCAAGCTGGATGGAGTGAGGTGTGAGTATGTCTTTATGCGACTACCGACAAAAGAAGACCCCGAGCCGCGCCGCAAACCTGACAATCGGAACGAAACTTTTAAAGACGGTGACTTTGCGGACTTCATTAAACCCATAGTCGATACCCTCGACCTCTACCACAACCAAGACGTTGACCCCCGTGCCATTGCTATTTCCTTTAAGGAGTTAGCAGAAAAGCACCCAGAGGCAGAGCTAGAAATCGTAGCAATGGAAAAACGGGGTGGAGATAAATTTATGCTCAGGGTTGCAACCGCTCCAGATGCTAATCATTCTGAGATGAATGCCAAGTATTTTGATACTTACAACGAAATTAAAGCTTTGGCACCGCGAGAGCTACAAGCACTATTAGCAGAAAAAGATAGCCGAATTAGTAGCTTAGAAAATATGATAGCGACGGCACTTCAACGCCCTAGCTTTTATGCAGAAAACTATCACAATCAAGGAGATACCATGTCTGAAAATAAAGGTAACATCAGCATCACCAGTGGAGATGGCAGCAAAATCAGTGGAGTTGCAGGCGCAGGTGAAAACATGACCAATACAGGGTCAGCTATTGGTGAGATAAGTGGCACTGTGAGTATTGCCATCAGCCAATTACCCGATTGCTCCGAACCTGGCAAACCGGGAATCAAAGAACTGCTAGCGCAACTGCAAACCGCAATTAATGATCCAAACTTAGCCGAAGATGACAAAACACAAGCTTTAGAACAGATAAAAGTCCTAGCAGAAGCAGGGCAAAACCCCAAAAATGAAACCGCACAAAAACAGGCAAAAAAGGCGATGGGGTTCTTGAAAGTCATCGCTGAAGGCTTACCCAGTGCCGCAACATTGGTTGTAGCTTGTAAGGATATACTACCTGCGATCGCAAGGTTCTTCGGTTTTCCAGTTTAGTTAATAGCAATAAGCGCCCTGGCGATTGGAAATCGCTACTATACAAGCGAAGTTTGCCTGCGCGGACTAATGGAAAATTAAGGGCTTTGAAACCTGCGTAGGCAGGTTTTGTTTGTGTAGATGCGGTTTCAACCGCCTATGAGAATGGAACTACTAACTATGAATTCTCGGCTCAGGGTGAAGGGTTGCCAACAATTTGCTTTCTTGAATTGCCAACTCCTCCAACCGCTCTTTAACGACATCTCGATCAAAATAAGTATCAGCCAGTACCCAATAAACCCCATAGTGACGAGCCTCAGACGCCATCAAGCTATGATAGAACTCTGCTAACTCAGGTTCGGGGCAGTGAGTCGCCAGTAACCCTAAACGTTCGTGAGAACGAGCTTCAATCAAACCAGAGACTAGCAAGGAATCTAATAGGCGATCGGGTTCAGACTTACGAATCAGTCCGCTTAAACCTGCTCCATAGGGGGGAGAAGCTAGAGGTCCTACGGGAATGCCGCGACGTTCCAACCACTGGTTCACTTGCTCAAAATGCTCCAGTTCCTCACGAGCGATCGCCGTCAACTCACGCACTAGTTTGGTATTGGAGGGGTAGCGAAACATCAAGTTCAAGGCAACTCCCGCCGCCTTGCGTTCGCAGTGAGAGTGGTCGAGTAGAATGATATCTAGGTGGGCGATCGCTTGCTCCACCCAAGCCCAGCTCGTGGGTTGTTTCAGGGTGTTGATGGTTGGCAGAGTAGAAGAAGACACAGTTTTTAATTCAATTAATTCGCTTTTGAACCAGAGACAATCTTGTAGTAAGAGTCTCTCTTACTGTAAAGCCTTTAACTTGTGGAACTATCTTAAGAGGGCGAAAGTCCCTCCTTAAAGGGGAGTTTTCCGTGCCTGGAAAAGCTTCCCTTCAACGTGTATCACTTAATGCCAAGTAGAAGAGGGAAACAAACTACCTCTTCCCACAAGCCGAAATTTGGCGTTTGACTCCTGTTTTAAATATATAGATAGTTCTGGCGACTGAGTATTATGTCAAAGAATCCGGGCATACTGAGAACAGCAAGTGTGTCTTAGTATTCCTGAATACACTTGGGTCAGCTGGATTTTAAGGGTGCTACCTGGTATTTGTGCAATTGGATTTGGATTAACTAAAGATGACTCACCGTCGTATTGTTATCGGTGACGTGCATGGTCACTACGACACCCTGATGACCTTATTGGAGGCGATCGCCCCCACAAGTGACGACATGGTTTACTTCCTCGGTGACTTAATTGACCGAGGACCTCAGAGCGCTCAGGTGGTGGACTTTGTTAAACGAAGCCCCTACCAGTGTCTTTTGGGAAACCATGAACAAATGTTACTAGATATTTTGGGTAATGGCGAAATCTATGGCCCAGCACTACAAGCATGGCTCTATAGTGGCGGTCACAGTACCGTCAATAGTTATGGCGATCAAGGGGTATCTCAAGATCATATAGAGTGGATGCGGACACTGCCAACTTTTATAGATCTAGGAGATGCTTGGCTAGTACACGCAGGAGTTCATCCGCAAATTCCCTTTGAGAAGCAAACTTCGGAGCAATTTTGTTGGGTGCGTGATGAATTTCACAGCATTACTCAGCCCTACTTTCCCGATAAGCTAATCATTACAGGTCATACTATTACCTTTACCCTCCCAGGAGTACTACCTGGAAGAATCGCTCAAGGTAGGGGATGGCTGGATATTGATACGGGAGCTTATCATCCCAAGAGTGGCTGGCTGACAGCCTTAGACCTTACCAATAGCCTGGTTTATCAAGTTAATGTGTTTCGCCGTCGCCAGCGGAAATTACCCCTTGCAGAAGCCGTTACGCGGGTAGAACCTTCACAGATTCTCCCGCGCCGTTCAGCATTACGCTCATAAGAGAGCGCGAATTCTGTTTTTGTAGGCAACACTGTCTAAACCCTCGCCTACATTTGCCCTTGCTGGATTAATCGCCTGCTGCAAGGCGGTAATTCGCTCAGACGTTGCCGGATGAGTGCTTAAAAAACTTGGGACGGAAGCTCCTTTTTTTAGGAGTTTTTCCATAAAGCCTACCATTCCGGAAGGAGCATAGCCTGTCTGCGTTAAGGTTTCTAGTCCAAGCTGATCAGCTTGAAATTCATCCTTACGGCCGTTCGGACGCTGAAGCGCCAGTTCTACACCAATATTGACAAGGGTATTGCTGTTGAGTCCAGCAGCAGTTGCTAATCCTCTGGCGATCGCTGTCTGCCGCATTTGCTGGATCGCATGACGCCCTTCAATATGACCGATCTCGTGAGCCATCACACTTGCCAACTGCGCTTCATTATCAGCGGAGGCAATCAAACCTCTGTTGATATAAACAAAGCCCCCCATTGTCGCGAAGGCATTAATGCCCTTATCATCAACCACCTGAAAGGTATAGGGAATATTTGGGCGTTTGCTCTGTAGTTCCAGCCGCTGACCAATTTCATTAATATAACGATTAATTTCCGGATTCCGATAGACCCGAATTTCTCGACTAACCAACTGCTGATTAATTTGCTTCCCAATCTGGACTTCTTGGCGATCGGATATATTAGACAGTTGGACAACCTGAATGCCCTGAAAAATTAGGTCAAACCAAGGAATAGCTCTGGCTACCTGGGAGCTTCCCACTATAATACTCAGCGTCAGCACCAAAGACAGTAGCGGGTATAGGAAACGACGGCGATAACGGCGCAAAAAGAAAGAGAACAAATTCAACATAGCGGATACAAGTAAGACAACTGCACGAAGAAAGTCTGGAAAAGGAGACGTTATTAGAGTGGAGTTAGTTGCCATTACTATTTTGCCTTCCCCCATTTCCTTCGACCCCAGTCATAGGCAAATTTTCCATAGGTTGGCGGCAAGTCAGAGGATTTCGCTTTGACGTGGTTATTTCCTAGTGATGGATGGGGGAAGATGGGGAAAATATCTTAGCCCATCAAAAAAGAAAGGATATGGCTCCGAAAAGGAGACTCAACTCATGCTGATCTGTTTCAGTAGTCGTGGTAATTTAACACAGGAGTCTAAGACTAGATATTCAGAGACACTCTTAAGGCATAGTGCTAGAGAGTGCTTTTCCGGTAGTTCTTTTTGCAAAAACACACGCGCAACGTTTCATGGCTATTTTGGATTCTAAAGGACGGCTGTTCGGCAAGGTAAGCATTCTCGACCTAGGCGCTGCCTTGGTGATTTTATCAGTGGTTGTGGGTATCTTCTTCAATCCCTACAGCTCCGGTTCCGTGGCGCAACAGAACGTCACCAAACCCGCAGAAATAGATGTACTC
>DATNQT010000377.1:0-2905 GCA_036703885.1 Candidatus Sericytochromatia bacterium | reverse complement strand
AAGTCGGTGGAACAAGCTTGGAGTGAAAGCTCAGAATGCTTTCGTCTAATGGTTGAAAATACCAGGGACTTAGTTAGTCTTCATGAGCCTGATGGCAAGTATCTTTATCTCAGCCCAAGCTGCGATCGCTTACTAGGCTATAAGAAAGATGAATTAATTGGCACTAATCCTGGTAACCTCGTTCATCCTGACAATCTAGAGCGTGTTGTCGCCGAATTAGAAAAGTTAGCACTTAAAGAAATTTCTTCTAGTAAGCTTACATATCAGATTCGCCAGAAATCCGGTGACTATATTTGGTTGGAAACTTATACCCAACCGATTTTTAATCACGAAGGAGAAATTAGTCATCTCGTCAGTACCTCACGAGATATTACTAACCGTAAGAATGTAGAAGCAGCCCTACGAAAGCTCAACCAAGAGCTGGAGAGCCGTCTTCTGGAGCAGACAACATTGCTCACCGCTTCTAGAGAGCAGCTCAAACAGGAAAAAGCCCGACATCAGCTTTTAGAAGAGCAACTCCATAAGAGTCAGGCATTTTATCAGGGCATTGTTGAAGATCAAATGAGGCTTATATGCCGTTTTCTACCCGATGGTACGATGACCTTTGCAAATGAAGCCTATTGCCGATATTTTAATCTTCAACAAGACCAGTTAGTTGGATGCAAGTCTTCCTCATTAATGCCGCTGGAAGATGCGCCACTTTTGACAGACATACTGGCTGGCTTAAACCCAGAAAACCCAGCCGTGATGGCTGAATATTCAGTTACCTTACCGACGGGTGAGGTACGTTGGCATCAATGGACGAGTCGAGCCTTTTACAATGAGCAAAATAAGTTCATTAAGCTACAAGCAGTAGGTCAAGATATTACCGAACACAAGCGGACACAAGAGCGCCTGCGTCTGTTGGAGTCAGCAGTTACTAATGCCAACGATGTCATTCTCATTACCGAGGGCAAACAGATTAATCCTCCGGGTCCAAAAATCGTTTACGTCAACACCGCTTTCACCGCTACGACTGGTTACCTGGCTTCTGAAGTGATTGGTTTAACACCACGAATTCTACAAGGTCCGAAGACCGATCGCTCTCAGTTAGACAAGATTCGCACTGCCCTATCAAGGCAGGAACCCGTTCAAGTTGAGTTGATCAACTATCGTAAAGACCGCTCGGAGTTTTGGACAGAACTCAATATCGTTCCTATTGCCGATGAGGGCGGTTTTATAACCCATTTTGTGTCCGTACAGCGCGACATTAGCGATCGCAAGCAAAACGAAGCGGAAGTCCTTAAAGCCCTAGCCCAAGAGCGAGAACTCAACGAATTGAAGTCTAGCTTCATCTCCATGACAAGCCATGAATTCCGCACGCCGCTTGCTACGATTCGCTCTGCCGCTGAGTTGTTAGAGCGATTCCCAGTCCCTAAGGAAGAAAAGCCAGAACTCTTTGGTCAGATTCAGACTGCCGTCACGCATATGGTTCGGCTTTTGGAGGATATGCTGTTTATTAGTTGTTCTGAAGCGGGAAAACTTCAATTCAAACCAGCTCCCCTTGACCTGGTTAAGCTCAGTCGTACTCTGGTAACGGAAGTGCAAATCGGGGAAGGCAAGCATCACAATTTTGTGTGCGAGTTTCAGGGTGATGGCAGCAGTGTTATGGATGAAAAACTGCTCCGCAGCCTTCTCGGCAATTTACTTTCTAATGCCATCAAGTATTCTCACCCAGGCAGTACGGTTGAGTTGAGGCTCACCTGTGATGGGAACACAGCTATCTTTGAAGTGCAAGATCGGGGTATTGGCATCCCTAAAGCAGATCGACAGCGCCTGTTTGAATGTTTTCATCGAGCCAGCAACGTCGGGGCAGTCTGTGGCACGGGGCTAGGACTGACCATTGCCAAAAATTGTGTGGACTTGCACGGAGGTGCGATCGCTGTGGAAAGCGAAGTGGGCAGGGGCACTACTTTCACTGTCACGCTACCCATGAACCCTAAACAATCAAAACATGAAAACAATATTGGTGATTGAAGACGAGCGCTCCATTCGAGATAATCTTCTAAAAATCCTTAGCTATAGTGGATTTCGGGCTATTGCGGCTTCGGATGGTCTTGATGGTGTGTACATGGCAAAAACCCATGTTCCAGACCTGATTGTTTGCGACATTTTGATGCCAGACTTGGATGGCTATGGTGTTCTGACCGAACTGCTTAAGGACTCAGGGACGGCGAAGATTCCCTTTATTTTTCTCTCAGCCAAAGCCGATCGCTCAGATACTCGCGTCGGCATGAATCTTGGCGCAGACGACTATCTCACCAAACCCTTTAGCAGTGATGATTTAATTGAGGCTGTTACTGCAAGACTAGAAAAACAAGCGGCGATCGTTCAGCCCTATCTAAATGACATGGAGCAAGCCGCAGAAGACTTGAATAAACTAGCCTACTCCGACCCTCTGACAAACTTACCTAACCGGATGTTACTGCGTCGTTGGATTAGCAGGGCGATCGAAGCAGCACAATACCAACAGCAGTTAATAGCGGTTCTGTGTTTAGATCTGGACAACTTTAGAGGCATCAACTCCTCCCTCGGATATGCCACAGGAGACTTGTTGCTCAAGGCAGTAGCCGCACGTTTGACTGATTGTGTCAAGGAAAATACAGTTACCCGACTCGATGGGGATGAATTTGGTCTGCTTCTGGTTGGGATGCTGCAAAAACAGGATGTTACCGAATTCGCTCAAAACATTCTGGATGCTATTACTGCTCCCTACTTGTTGAGCGAGCAAGAAGTTTGTATTCAAGCCAGTATCGGTATTGCCCTTTATCCTGAGGATGGCAGCGACTCAGACAAGCTACTGACGAATGCGGACGCGGCAAGGCGCTTCTGTCGGAACGCCGGGGGCGGTAGCTATCAGTTCTAC
>DATNQT010000376.1:0-9910 GCA_036703885.1 Candidatus Sericytochromatia bacterium | reverse complement strand
TGTTGGCAATAGTTTGCTCATGGCTAGGTTTAAACGTTCATCACGATTTAGAGTACTGGCGATCGCACTGACGGTGGCTTTAATGCTGGGGTTTGCCGCTAATCTCCCAGCACGGGTACAAGCCCAGTTACAACCCGACTCCCTCAGTAGTAAACTGCCGAATCAATGGGAATTTACTGCCCCTCGTGGTCCCGGTAATCCCATCCCCCTTAATCGGCAGGGTGGAGCAACACGGAGTAATGACTGCCTTGACATTGGTGACTCACTGATGGCTTTGGTTCCAGCTTCCGTGGGAACAACTGCTGCTGAGTATCCAACTATCTATTGGTATATGCCCAAAACATCCGCATCGACCGTGGAGTTCATGCTGCGGGATGAGAACCAACAGACGGTTTACTCGACTAAATTTGCCTTGGCGAAATCCACAAAAGGCATGGTTCTAGACACTCCTAGGATTATGAGCCTCAGTCTTCCTGCCTTCTCCAACCTCTCCCCGTTGAAGATCGGTCAGGAATATCAGTGGTTGTTGGTATTGACTTGTAATCCCTTGAACTTCTCAGAAAACCCTTTTGTTGAAGGTAGGATCAAGCGAGTTGAAGCTGACCAAAACCTGGAACGTCGCATAAGCCAAGCAACTCCTCAAGAGCGTGTTGCTCTCTATGCAGAGACTCGGCTTTGGTATGAGACTGTTGCCACTCTAGTTGAGTTACAACGCGATCGCCCCAATAGTAAAGAATTAAAAGATGCGATGGACAAACTGCTCACTTCAGTAGGGCTAAATACAATTGCCACACAACCGAATATTTAGGTTTGAACAATAAAGGGACACTTTTAAAGAGTGTCCCAAAGTATGGCAAAGTGCTGAGTGCAGTTCGGCAAGCTCACTGTGAACTGAGTGCAGTTCGACAAGCTCACTGTGAACTGAGTATAAATCCAGTTGCTTCCAAGCGCGAGAGCGATTAACACCCTCCCTAACCTATGTGGCTACGGCTGTACTGTTTATTCAAAGGTAAGGTAGGGGAACATTAATGTCCGGTTCAGGCAGATATTACCAGCCGTTTCCGCAGCGATTCTGCTCGGCGCTTGGCGATCGCATTATCGGGTTCATATTTCAAAGCCTCTTCGTAAGTTGCCAACGCCTGAGCCGTTAGATTCTTGCGCTCGTAAACAAGACCCAAGTTGTTAAGCGCCGTTACATACTGTGGATTTTGCTTGATGGCTTCTTTGTATTGGCGAGTAGCAATATCGTACTGTTCTTGAGCAAAGTAGGCAAAGCCTAAGGCATTATGAACGGCAGCAAGGTTTTCTTCTTCGGCATCCACACCTTTGAGCGCTTTTTGAAACACAATAATCGCTTGGGCGAAGAGTTTCTTATCTGAATAGATACTGCCCAACTCGTAATACTCTTGAACAGTGCCCCGCTCTTCTTTTAGCTTTCTTTCTAGCCGTGAAAGGGTAGTTTCGACTTTACGAGTTTTGAGAACTTGACGAATTACTGCCAATCCGGCAGCGCCTAGCAGTACCAGCAACACAGATAGATAAATAAGAGGAAGCGAATTCTCCATGATTTTTGAAACTATAGCGCTTTAAATCTTTTCCTATGGTAGCCCCCAAGCGGCAGCACGTTCGGCTAGCCAACCGGATGCTTGCAAACGAGCGATCGCATTATTCACCCTCTCTTGCAAGTCTGTGTACTGCAACCCCTTCGGCATCACGACACACAAGGCTTCCGCAGAAAGCGGCGATGGCAACAGGCGATACTGAGGATATTCCTGCACCCAACCCGACAGAACGCTTTTGTCTGCGGCAAAGGCACTTGCACCTCCATTTTCCAGAAGCACTCGCGCTTCCTCGTAGGATTTCACTCCCACCAGCTTCGAGGCGGGTAAAGCATATTTCACCACTGCGATCGTGTTAGAACCATCAAGAACCGCGATTGTCTTCGTCCCGATATCTTTCAATCCGGTAATCGCAGCATCCTTTGTGATTAAACTGGTGCCGTCCAGGTAGTAGGGTTTACTCAAATCCACCAATCGTAAGCGAGACTCGTTTTGGGTTACTCTTGCGATCGCTAGGTCAACTTTACCCTCCAACACCACTTTCAGGCGATCTACATTCTTTACGGGTTGTAAAACCACGGCATCTGGTTTCCCCAAAAGTTCTTCAGCTAACCGTTTCGCCAAGTCAATTTCCAGTCCTTGCAGGTTACCCGTAGCGTCGCGAAAACCTAAAGGACGCAGATTATCTTTTACGGCAACAATTAATTGACGCCGTTGTTGAATCTCGCTGAGTGGGGCACTCCAAACCGATGGGGATGCCACAAAAGACATCCCCATCAACCCAATTGCTAAACTCCACCTCAAAAACTTGTGGCTTACCATGTATGAACGCAACTTGGTATGAGTGTTAAGTACTGAGTACACTTGAGCCAACTGTGAGGATGCCGAGTAAAACCTTCAAAAACCTACTCAGCACTCAGTTCACAGTGAGCTTGTCGAACTGCACTCAGCACTCAGCACTTTTACTTCCCCGATTGAGTAGCCAGTTCCACCACTTTGGTAAAGCTAGTTGGATCGAGTACAGCTAGTTGCGCCAGCATTTTGCGGTTTAGTTGGATGTTGGCTTTCTTCATCAAACCTGCCAACTGGCTATAGCTCACACCATTCTGACGTGCTGCTGCATTGATGCGAGTAATCCAGAGGCGTCGAAAATCCCGCTTGCGCTTTTTGCGATCGCGATAGGCATTGCGTAGCGCCTTCATCACTTGTTGATTGGCAGTGCGAAAGAGGGTTGATTGTGAACCTCGGAATCCTTTAGCAAGTTTGAGAATTTTTTTGCGTCGTTTACGAGCGACGTTCCCGCGTTTTACCCGTGTCATCGTTAGTTTTGTGTGTTGTTGGTTGTTGGTTATTAGTTAGGAAAGACTAGCTTTATCTCTAGGCGCTTTCTTTTGGAGAACGCCATAAAATTCTTTTCCTAGTGCCTTATCCCTAATCTTTATAAATAGGGCAGCATCAAGCGTACATTCTCTGCATCGCGCTCATCCACTATAGATAGCTGAGACAGGCGTCTGCGCCGTGTTGAGTTCTTGTGCTCCAGCATATGGTTTTTAAACGCTTTGCGGCGTCTAATTTTGCCACTGCCGGTTGCTCTAAAACGCTTTGCCGCTGCTTTGCGGGTTTTTAGTTTAGGCATGACTGATTTTAAATAAGGGCACAATCTACAATATTACTACTATCTAGCTTACTCAGGCAAACTTCGATGGGAAAGTGGCAGGCGATCGCACACAGCTCGAACTGCATCGTGAGGATAAGGAGCGACTGTCTCCAGTACACTCATCGTTAAATAAAACGTTCTTGACACCGATTCAAATAAATTTGAGCAACTCTATCCCTTGGGTTAATATGCAGACAATGTTCCAGCAGTTGTGTTGCTTCTGGAAAAGAGCCTAAATTGTAGAGCAGTAAAGCTTGTTCAAATTCTTGTTTTGTAGCTAACTTCCCTTCATAGATGTCGGGCGATTCAGCATCAAAGACCTCATAGACACTTACTGCCGCTGATTTTCCCCTAACTTTCAGGCGATCAATGATGCGAAAAGCATATTGGGTATAATCTTGTAACTGCAAAAAAGTGTGGTGAGAAATTAACAAAGATACCCCGTAATTTTTCGTCAACTTTTCAAGACGAGAGGCTAAGTTGACTGCATCACTAATCACCGTACTGTCCATCCGTGAAGCTCCCCCGACAGTACCCAGCATCAAAGAGCCTGTATTAATGCCAATACCAATTTTAATCGGTACGTACCCAGACTTAATAAGATGCTGATTATATTCATTAAGCCTTTTCAGCATACTAATACCAGCTTTGACCGCATTATCAGCACCGCCGCTAAATAGTGCCATAATCTCATCGCCGACGTACTTATCAATGAACCCCTGATTTTCGATAATCGCAGGTTCCATGCGAGAAAAGTAAGCATTGATAAAATTGAAATTTTCTTGGGGTGTCATGCTTTCCGACAAGGTGGTGAAGTCGCGAATGTCGGCAAATAACACTGACATTTCTTGCTGCACCTGATCGCCTAATTGGATATCGGCGATCGTTTCTTTGTTCAACAATTGGAGAAATTGACGCGGAACGAAGCGTGATAAAGCCTCGCTAAGTTGAAAGAGGTCGTGAGTGAACCTGTTATGCTCTGCTTCTGCCCATCTGCGATCGCTGATATCTTGGAAAGCAACGATCGCATAAGCAATGTTGCCCTGTTCATCATAGATAGGTGTTCCCCAAGCTTCTAGGGGAATAATCTTGTCTCCTTGGCGGATTTCTAAGTCGTCAGCGGTTGCACTTTCACCCTTCAAGGCTCGCGCTCCAGGTAATTTGTCACTAGGATAGACTCGATTGGTTCCCGCTATATAGACTTGACAATCCTCTGTCTCATCCTTAGCTGTAGCTGGCAGTACGCATTGTTTACCTAAGATTTGCTTGGCGAGGCGATTGCCGTAGTAAGGTTTACCCTTAGCATCCAAGATTCCCACACCCACGGGGACAGCTTCTAAGAATTGAGCCAGCCTCCTCTCACTCTCGCGCACTACCTCCTCTGCCTTGTCGTACAACAGCTCTCCCACCAAATCGCCATGTTGAGTTGTTGTTTCTAACAAGATTTCTAGGTCATTCTTGTCCTTATTAACCACTGCCAAAACATATTGGAGTTGTGCGGCAAAAGCTTGCAGGATGGCTTCGGCACGATGGCGCTCTACAATTTCAGCTTGTAGTCGTTTATTCGTCTCATGTAACTGCGATTCAATGGTATCAGAATGGACAGTCGTCGTTTCCAGCAGAATTTCCAGGTCAATTTTGTCCTGCTTTAAATCTTCCACTTCCTGGCGCAGCTTTTCTATTTCTAATAAGAGCTGTTGTGTTGATATTTGTTGAACTTGCATCGTCATAGGATTTATGCCTTGACAAAAAATATCTTATGTGTATTACCTATCTAACGATGCACCTAATCGAGTTCCTATTCCAATTCCAGCAACAAGGACGGCATCAACCTCTGCAAGTTCTTCAACGACTTTCCCTGCCAAGGGATGCTCTTAGAGCCTTGCACCACCATTTGGATAGTCCCTTTTTGACGCACCTTGATCACGTATTTTGACAGAACATTTATCCCCGAACTGTTCAGAAATTCTAGCTTTTGTAAGTTTAGAATAATCTTTGGCGGCTCTCGATCGGCTAGATCGTTCAATATCTTTACGATTGGGGCATATTCTTCTGTCCCACTTAACCGCAGCGAACCTTGGCAGTTCACGGTTTCGGTAACTGGGTCGTAGCAGATGCTGTAATCTTGGGTTTTAATCTCCATTATCCCAAAGCTCTTTGCATAGTCTTGCTTGTTTAGGTAACCTATAGAGTCAACTGCACCATTATGGTTACAGCGATCGCTTCCGATTCGTTTTGAATGGTCTCGAACTTCCAGCCTAGTTTGGCTTGATAATCATTCATCATGGTCAGAATGCCCAACCTAGAAACGGGTTCGCTATCGTCGTCTGCATTTTCTTCAAGATGACGAATGTACAAATCGTCAGGATCAGAGGTTGTTAACTCCTGGATATATGCCTGAAACTCCGCGAGTTCTTTGGGATTGACACAGTTAGTTGCGCGAAACACAAGTCTGTCACTATGCATTTGGAGAGTCAAGCTAATCGGGTACTGTGATGTCTCGTCAGTGAACTTCATGGCATTCTCTAACAACTCATTGCCGATAAAGCTAACAGCACTTTTTACCTCGGCTTGGATGTCATCTTCACCAGTAGCCCCCTCCTTTCCAGGAAAAAACGTCGCAAAGTAGTCAGCCATAAAATCAGCCGACAAACCATTGGTTCTCCAGCGCTGCTTAACTGGGATGGAGCTAGGGGAAAAGACAAGAGTCAAGTATTCCTGAACAACAGGCAAATCGTCATTGAACTCCCCGAATATTTGAGTCATATTCAATAAGGGAATAGGGAATAGGGAATAGGGAATAGGGAACCGAGATTGATAAAACTGAACATTTGCTTTCTTGTTTAATAACCAATGACCAATAACCAATAACTACTTCTGTTTGAGTACCAGTAAAGTAATGTCATCGTAGACCTTTGAAAAGTTGATATGTCGTCGCACATCCTCTATGACAGCTTGCCGAATTTCCTCCGCAGATCGATTCCAATTGCTGCTAATCACCTCACAAAAGCGCTCGACGCCATATAGCACTCCTAACTGATTCTCCGCTTCCGTGATTCCATCGGTGTAGAGGACTACCACGTCACCTGGATTCAACTGCACCTGAGTTTGAGCAACAAAATCGGCAATGTCGGATTCTAGACCAATGGGAAAGCCTAAATCTATTGTGTCAATTCTTTCCACCCGACCGCCGGAACGCACGACAATCATTTCTTCGTGTTGACCACTCAAGCACAAAGTCCCCTCTCGGTAGTCTAGTAAGGAGAGGCTGAGATTTTTATCCGAATTCATCCGCTGCACGTTGTCGTAAATCACCCGATTCAGCACGTTCAAGAATTGAGCAGGGTCTGTTTCATCGTTTTCTAGTAAGGTACGCACTGCTGTTTGCACCATAATCATTAATACCCCGCTCTCTAACCCGTGTCCGGTGACATCACCAATGCCAATTTTGACTAGACCGTTGTGAGTCAGCACGTCGTAGTAGTCACCCCCCACTTCTGCTGCTGGTTCCATAAAACCCGCAATCTCCAGTTTGGGAATTTGGTTAAGTTCCTCCTCTTTGGGTAATATCATCTGTTGTAGTTGGCGCGTTATATCCAGTTCGGCTTTCATTCGCAGATTTTCAGCTTTGAGGCGCTTGTTGAGAACCGTTATTTCCTGATTAGCTTCATTTAGCTCTGCGGTTCGTTCCTGGACGCGCTGTTCTAGCTCCTCGTTTGCCTGTTCCAAAGCCGTAAAAGATTCGCGCAATTGTTGAGCCATGTGATTGAACGATTGAGCTAAAACCCTGAGTTCCTTAGCGCCATTGATTTCGACTTTTTGCTCTAATTCTGCGTGGGCAAGGTCTGAGGTAGCAGCTTGGTTGGCTAGCCTCCAAGAGGCTGCACTCAAACGCAAAATTGGCTGGGTAATGGAACGGGCAGTAAAGATGCCTAGTGCGAGCGCTAAAATTAATGCCGCTAGACATAGCAGAATCGTTGAGCGAGTGTTGGCATTAATGCGCTCCATAAAATCGGCTTCGGGAATCACCACCACCATCAGCCAATCCAGACCGCGACCATCCCGCATCGTTGTAACCTGAGCGAATTGACGCTTACCATCGACATCGAAGGTTAATTGCTGGCTGCTACCAATTCGGTCGAAAGCGCCAAACTGCTTTTGTAAATAAAGTGCGGTGGCTTGAATTAGGGAATTTGTACTGTTTACAGCATTACGCCGTTCTCGTCCCTCTTTAGTTGTAACGAAAGGTAATTCCGTCGCGGAACTGGCGACAATATCTCCAGAACGCCGCTCGATGATGAAGGCTTGTCCAGACTGACTAATTTTAAGGCGGCGGAGGAAGTCACTGATTTGCGAAAGGGTGAAATCAATTGCCAGGACGCCACGCAGTCCACCCGTTTCATTGTAAATGGGTACAACTGGAGTAATGCCCAGATCGGGTGCAGCAGTGAATAAGTAGATGGGCGACCAGGTTGGTTTTCCGGCTTGTACAGCCGCCTTGTACCACGGTCGAGTGCGGGGATCGTAATCGTCGGTTTTGACTAAATCAGTTCGATTCCCTTGCTTATCGAGGTGATAAATCTTGCGTTGAGGTGCTGTGGATTCGTCTCGAATATAGACAAGATCTGGAGCGTCTTTCTTAAGTAGAATGAATTTTCCGGCTTCGTCACCATAGTAAAGGGTTGGCACCAGGTTAGTTAGTTGAACTTGCTGCCAGAAATAGCGTTCGACACGGGGAAAATCTTCTATATCTAAATTTCCTGTACGAATTGCCGCCGCGTTTGTTTGTAAGAGCAGGTGGGGAAAGTCTGCTAAGGTTCGGATATGCTCTTCGATGCGAGCGGTGACTTCTCGACTCAACCGAGCAGCAAGGTCGTTGACTGCCTGCTGTCCGTTACGTAGGGAAAGGTATCCTGTCAGCCCCACGGTGGCGAAGATTTGGAGGACGAAGGGCACGACGAGGATAAGACGCAGCGACAGCTTTTGAGAGGGAACCAAGCGGTTTAAAGAGTTAATTAACATGGTTGCGATCGCTTTTTTAGGACTACTATCAACTGCGGTTAGTCATTTCCTTAGAGAGTCGTTGCCTTGAAAAGGTTTATTATACGAGCGATCGCTTAACCACGAACTCGAACCTCTCATCTTTGAGAAGTAATGCGTGGTAAAATTACACGTTTTTAGTTAGAGCAGAACATTTACTAAGGAGATTAATCCTTCCATACCAATTCGTGCTGTGTACACGAGCTGCCTTCCATCAATACCCTTCAAATCTTCAAAATGTTTTTGAATTCCCGATACGCCGATAGTTCTCAAAGTAGCTAAGAACGATTTATCACTATAAACTTCATCAGAAAACGAAATTTCATAGCTTTTTGAAGCGTCTTGAATGCGTGCTGCTTTGTTGACTATTGAGCCAAAATAATCTAAACGATTATTGAGATTGACCATGACAGCTGAACCACGATGAATTCCGAACTTTACCTTAATTTGTTCATCCTCGTGGCGATCTAGGTTGTATTCTCTAAAACTTTCCAGAGACTCCGCCGCTGCTTTAAGAGCTTGTTCATTGGTTACAAAAGAAGCCATTACAGCGTCGCCAATTGTTTTGATTACAGTTCCACCTTGATGTTCAATGGCTTGAAATAAGATTTCAAAATGGTCGCGAACAATATTGTAGGCTTTAGCATCTCCTAGGATTTCATACATCCGTGTGGAACCTGTAATATCGGTGAACATGATCGTGGCGGCTCGAATTTTCATTCGTTCGCGCCCTGATAAGACTTGTTCCCCGAATAAGCGTTTGTAATCGGGAAAATGGATGATTTGAAAACCAGAAAGGCGGGGAGGGAGTTGCTCTATTGTCAGCTCATCCGATAATTCATCAATATGCATAATCATGCCAGATAGCCGATGCCCGATGTTTGTTAATTCAATCTTGACTTTACCGGGACGAGCTGTTAACTTTTTTTTGTCAAACTCCTTGCCTTTCAACTGTTTGAGTTTAATTTCTTGTACTTCCTGTGCCTCTTCTCCCTCTACAGTTAAAATTCCTTTCGCACAGGTGAGAGGACAGCAGTAGCGGTATCTACCTTCTTCTAAGCTGGCTACAGCAGAGTCAGTTACATTAAAAGGAGTAACCAGTTGAAATTTAGCCTTTAATATGGGTGGCGGGGCGCAGGCGGGAGAAAGTTTTGGATCTTCAATTTCTTTATTTAATGAGAACGTCACTTCAACTCGATCTAAGAAATCAATCTCAAACTCACGTTCGCACATCTCACATAACGACAGTGATGATGCGTCTGCAAGGTCGTTAAATTCAGCAGTAATCATGTTGCAGTGAGGACAGTGGACATCCCAATGCAAATCAAATGATCCAGTTTTCACACCATACAAAAGCTCAGAAATAATTGTATCGATGTGTAGACCCGAATCAGCCGCTACAGAGTAAGGATTTATCCGGAGCCTCTGTAGAAGAGTAGAGCTAGTTAACCAATCTCGTATCGCGTTAATCGCCGTGGCACTAGCAGTAGGTCGCTTTTTAAGCTTTTCAATTTTTTCTATTAAAAGATCTATATTCATTGGGACTATAACTTCACAGCTTGATGCTAGGAGTTCCACTGTGTAATCGGATGGTCAGCGAGTTGATTATGGAAGTAGATGTCCCCGAATTTCCTTAATCAAACTTAACAGGACT
>DATNQT010000375.1:0-4151 GCA_036703885.1 Candidatus Sericytochromatia bacterium | reverse complement strand
ACGCCAAAGATTACTTCGTAGTGTTCGTAGTCTTGTTGGCAGAAGCTCTCCCAGTTTTCCTGCGCCCCCTCATCTACTCCGCAAACGGGGATTAGCACTGACACGGGCTGGTTGTTGGCGCTGTTTTCCTGTTGAGTGAGGGCAAAGAACTGAACGGCGCTAATCGCACACCAAATGTAATAGACGATTGAACCTGTTATCAAAAGGAGCAGGACTACTTGTAAAGCGATAATCATAATGGGTAGTTCAATTAACGGCGAAATCACCTCAGGTTGGCGTTAACTTGACAGTATCATGGTCGAGCAGCGGAAGTTCTTGGTAAACTAGCCACTACTTTGCTGTAAAAATTCGTGTTAGTTTGCCTCAGCTGTATAGATTTTGATGACTAACTCTCAAGCTCAACCGCTAGCTGTGCCGTCAAAGCGTGAAGTCAACTCCCAACGCAGATTCGTCATTATCAACGGTGACGATTTTGGAATTTCTTCGGGCATGAATCGTGCCATCATCGAAGCCCACGAGCGAGGGGTGCTGACGAGTACCAGTCTGATGGTGACAGGTCAGGCATTTGATGAAGCCGTTGCTCTGGCGCAGGCTCACCCAAAGCTTGGTGTAGGGCTACATCTCGTTTTGGGTAAAGGCAGGGCAGTACTGCCTCCCTCCCAGATTCCCCACTTGGTAGACGAAAAGGGCAACTTTTCTAACCAACCGAATCGCGCTGGGTTGCACTATCAACTTAACTCGGCGGCACGTCGGGAACTGCGACTGGAAATCCGCGCTCAACTAGAAAAGTTTCGCGACACGGGGCTGAAGATGTCTCATGTTGATGGTCACTTACATCTGCACTCGCATCCGGTCGTAATGCGTACCTTAGTCGAACTCGCTGATGAATTTAATATCCAGGTAATTCGCCTGCCTTTCGAGGAATTAATGCCAACTCTAGGTCTTGACCGTAGCAATCTCCAAGACAAGTTAGTTTGGTATTTTGTCTTTGGTGGGCTGCGTCTTTACGGAGAGCGATTGCTCAAATCGAAGGGAATCGGCTTTGTTGATCGCGTCTATGGATTGCTGCAAAGTGGTCAAATGACTGAATCGTACTTAGTGGGTCTGATTCCAAAAATCCGAGCCAACCTGGTAGAAATTTATTCACACCCAGCGATCGCACTTCCCGGCGAACCCAAACCCTATGGTTTAGCTGAGGCAGAATTCGAGGCTTTATTGAGCGATCAATTCCGCGAAGCTATTGCCAAAAGTGGCTTTGAGCTGACTAACTACAACAATCCAGAGGCAATCGCAGCTTGTCGCGCCTTGTCTTCATCAGGGGCACTCTAACCAATGACCAATGACCAATGACCAATGACTAATCAATTAGCGATCGCTGTTATCGGTCTAGGATACGTCGGCTTACCGTTGGCTTTAGCCTTTGCCAACAAGTTTCCCGGTACGATTGGCTTTGATATCAATCCGCATCGGATCGAAGCCCTAATCCAAGGAAGCGATCGCACGGGTGAAGTTTCACCAGACGTTCTCAAAACGTCTCCCCTCAAAATCACGGATAACCTTGCTGACCTAAAATCCGCTAACATCTTCATCATCACTGCGCCTACACCAGTTGACCAACAGCACCGTCCCGATCTAAAGCCACTCCTGAACGCATCACGACTGGTTGCTCAGTTTCTTCAACCGGGTGCTATTGTCATCTACGAGTCCACAGTCTATCCCGGCGTTACCGAAGAAATCTGCGGTCCCTGTCTAGCTGAGGTGTCCGGCTTAAAGCAGGGAGTTGACTTTAAGTTAGGTTATTCCCCAGAACGAATCAATCCAGGCGATCGCGAACATACCTTAGAAAAAATCGTGAAAGTCGTTTCTGCAGAAGATCAGGAAACACTTCGTAGAGTTGTCCAAATCTACCAAGCTATTATCCCAGCCGGAGTCTACCCCGCCCCCTCCATCAAAACTGCTGAAGCTGCCAAAGTCATTGAAAATATTCAGCGAGATTTGAATATTGCCTTAATGAATGAATTTGCACTGATTTTTGACAAACTAGGTATCCGCACGGCGGACGTTCTAGCAACGGCCAGCACGAAATGGAATTTTTTGCCCTTTAAACCTGGTCTAGTTGGAGGGCATTGTATAGGAGTTGACCCTTATTACTTAACAGCCAAAGCTGAAGAACTCGGTTATCGACCAGAGGTGATTCTCGCCGGACGCCGAATTAATGATGGGATGGGTACTTATTTAGCCCAGCGTTTAATTAAACTCCTAGCTACTCACGGGGAAGTACCGCTAAACAAATCGCGGGTTGGGATTTTAGGACTAACTTTCAAAGAAAACGTGCCTGATTTACGCAATAGCCGCGTTCCGGATATCGTCATGGAGTTGAAACAGTTCGGCATTCAACCCCTCGTTCACGACCCGTTAGCAGACCCTGCTGAAGTCATCCGAGAATATGGTATTCAATTAAGCAACTGGAGTGAGTTTTTTGACTTAGATGCCCTCGTGCTGGCTGTGGTGCATCGTCAGTACCTTGAAATGCCTATATCTCAGCTACTTGGCTGCTTGCGTGGGACGACTTCTGCTCCACAGGGAGCGCCAAGCATTTTGATGGATGTAAAATCAGCTCTCTTACCAGATCAACTGCCACCACACATTACCTATTGGAGCCTTTGAAAAACAGAGAATGGGAAAAATTTTAGTCACTGGCGTTGCTGGATTTATTGGCTTTCACCTGTGTAAAAAATTGCTGACTCTCGGTCAAGAGGTCGTTGGTCTCGATAATATCAACGATTATTATGATGTCAACTTAAAGAAAGACCGATTAGCTCAACTAGAGGGTCAGAAGAACTTCCAGTTTTACAAGCTAAACTTAAGCGACACAACAGGCATGGCAGAGTTATTTGCTAATTGCCAACCTGAACGAGTCGTGCATTTAGCCGCACAGGCAGGCGTGCGTTATTCTCTCCAGAATCCTCATGCTTATGTAGATAGTAACCTGGTAGGGTTTATTAATATCCTTGAAGGGTGTCGGCATGGGAAAGTTCAACATCTAGTATTTGCTTCTTCGAGTTCGGTGTATGGGGCAAATAAGAAAACTCCTTTCTCAGTGCATGACAATGTAGACCATCCGTTGAGCCTCTACGCCGCTACTAAAAAAGCCAATGAACTAATGGCACACAGCTACAGCCACTTGTACGGTCTACCAACGACTGGGTTACGTTTCTTTAGTGCCTATGGACCTTGGGGGCGTCCGGATATGGCACTTTTTATGTTTACTAAAGCCATATTAGAAGGACGACCCATTGATGTGTTTAATAAGGGTCAGATGCGCCGCGACTTTACCTATATTGATGACATTATTGAAGGAGTCGTTCGCGTTCTAGATAAGATTCCTCAGCCCAATCCTGAATGGTCGGGATATAAGCCAGACCCCGGAACGGGTTCCGCACCTTACAGAATTTACAATATCGGAAATAACAATCCAGTTGAGTTGATGCATTTTATTGAGGTTTTGGAAGAATGTTTAGGTAAGAAGGCTACTAAAAATTTCTTACCCATTCAGCCTGGGGATGTCCCAGAAAACTTTGCAGATATTGAGGATTTAGAAAAGGATGTTGGCTTTAAGCCTAGTACTCCAGTTGAGGTAGGAATTCCGCGTTTTGTAGATTGGTATCGCTCTTACTTTAAAATTTAAGTATTTCCTCTTCTAGTGAAAATTAGCGCTCTTCTCTTACTATCACCAAAAATAAAAACCTAAAGTTCTTGCACTCTGACCTAGGCTGGTGCGAACGATTCTGCTGTAAGTTATCGTAGAAATCATAACCATTTCTAACCTAGAATGCAAAAAAGATAATTTATAATCTTTTAATGTACTGCTTTACCACAACTGGCAGAGCGTAAAAACTTCCTTGTTGTTCTATTAATCAGCGCCGCGATAAAGATTGCAGCGCATTTAGTAAATCTGACGCTGGAATTGTTCCATTTTCTATCAATTTTGCCAGGTTGATTGGTTCCCTTTCTTTAGCCAATAAGGAAATAACTTGTTTTTCTATTTCGGATAAGCGATCGCACTGTTGCTGTAAAACATCTTTCAACTCTTCTGGCAACAATATAGTGTCGTCTGGTAGTAATTCAGTCAGGCATCCTCCCAACCCTTG
>DATNQT010000374.1:0-8291 GCA_036703885.1 Candidatus Sericytochromatia bacterium | reverse complement strand
GCTAAAGCCTCTTGGCGCTCATTTTGTAGCAATCCTGTCAACAACGAAGCAGGAAGTTCACCGTGAGGCCATGCAAAAGCATGACGAAATGCCGCATCTTGACACGCTTTTAACTGTTTGAAATCAATCACATCTTGAGTCAGCAAGTTTTCATACTCAAACGGCAGACGGACATTGTGCAATCCCGCATTATCCGTACAAATAGCAATGTCCACGCCTGCTTCAAAACAACGATCAAACACTAACTTCAGTTGTCGGATATCGTCTAACGTACCTGTTTTCAGGTATGTTGTAGGACAAACTTCCAGACACTGATTTAATTGAGCCACCTCAGTTAATAACTCTGGATGCTTTAAGGGAATTTGGATGCCGTGACCAATTCGCATCAGATAAGGTAGGAGTTCTGGGTAACAACCAGCCGTAGTTTCGTAGAGGTGTCCTGTCGTTTTCACACCGAGCGATCGCGCATACTTATACAAGCCAATAAATTCATCTAACCGCTCTGCAACGCAGCTATCTCCCCCCGCCAAATCTACCGCACAGACATACTGCTGGCGTGCTGCCGCTAGATCGACAATTGCCTTATTCACCTCATAAGGCAATCGAGTGTGCATACAAAGAATCTGGCTAGTGACAATCGGATATTCCTTAACATGACTCGCTTCCCCAACAATTTCGACAATCTGTGTCATCTGCTCGATTCGTTCGGACTGGCTCAGATGTTCGGGGGTTCGCAGATAGGGAGTATAGCGTAACTCTAAATATGCCAAATTCTCAAAAATAAACGCCCCACGAATTAGTCGATAAATAAAATAAGGTAAAGTTTGGGCAGTTTGTACGCTTTCCACCAACGTATGTAGCTCTAAATACTCATCAAGAGTGCTACGAGGTCGTGTGTAGAACTCCTCAAACTCTGGATACTCAGGAAACCGCTGCGCCATATCAGGGTTCTGACGCTGGAAATACCGCCAGAGAATGCGAGGGACAACGGAACCGCCGAGATGGCGGTGTAAATCGGCGTATAGAGTCACAAGAACCTCTCTAACAGTGGTTTGGAATCCGTAACAGTCGTGTCAATATAGTTTAGCCGCGAGTCCACTAAACGGAAGCCGATGCGCTCGTAGGTAGCTTGGGCAACTGCATCACCAGCAGAAAGCCAAACTACATCGCCGCCCGCCTGAAAGTGGTCTTCGATCAGAAAGCTGCATAGCGTCGCTGCCACACCCCGACGCCGCAGCGCTGGTAGAGTCGCCACACCAGCTAGCTCACAAATCCCCGACATTGGTATGGTGACACCTACACCAGCAGGTATACCGTCCAGATTAGCTAAAGCACAGCGCATCGTACCGATTTGGAGCTGTTCGTGCAACTCGGCAATTTCCTTTTTAGTTGGCGGTTCGTCTGCAAACTCTTGGTTAAAGCCTTGGTTACGGACTGATAGATAAGCGGTCAGTGTATCAGTATCATCAGCGGCGGTGAGTAGTCTTACTTGCACTGCCGAGGCTTGATAAGGCTGGAAGTCAGCAGATGTACAGAGCATCATTGGGTGACGCGCTTCTAACTGAAGTCCAGCTTCTTCCAAGGACTCCGGGAGTGTCTGCCAAAGGGACTCAGTGAACTCAAAACGCAACGTGCGATCGCGTTCCGTAAAAACCTCCCGCAGTTCTATAAGTACCTCAGCGACCTCAGCTTTTGTGCCTAGCGGCATGACAGGTATGGCATAGTTCAGCCACGTCATATCGCAAGACGGGTCAATTAACGCTTGGAAGGAGCCAACGGCAATTACATCACGACCTTGTGCTGCTATCTTGCCGTTAATCTCCTCAATGCGTTGTAAAAGCTGAGTTAGCGATTCCTCCACCCACACTCCCCTCATTTAGTTAGAACTTACTGCTAATTTCAAGTTGACACGGGTTACAGCAGATGTTAATAATTGTAGTTTGTGAAAACTTAGTATATTAAAAAAACCTTGGCTAACGTCGTTGTTATCGGTGCCCAGTGGGGCGATGAAGGAAAAGGTAAAATTACTGATTTGCTCAGTCGGTCGGCAGATGTCGTAGTACGTTACCAAGGGGGTGTCAATGCTGGGCACACCGTTGTCGTTCAGGGACAGACCTTTAAGCTACACCTGATTCCTTCCGGAATTTTATACCCTGATACCGAGTGCATTATTGGCTGTGGAACGGTCATCGATCCGCAGGTTCTCATCCAAGAACTCGACCAACTTGATAAGCTGAATGTCTCAACAGCAAATCTTTTGATTTCAGAAACCGCTCACGTCACGATGCCTTACCATCGGTTAATTGACCAGGCATCGGAAGAGCGACGGGGAACCCACAAAATCGGCACGACGGGTCGCGGCATCGGTCCCACCTATGCTGATAAATCAGAGCGCACGGGGATTCGGGTCTTGGATTTGATGGACCCTACAGCGCTGCGAAAAAAACTGAACTGGACGATTAACTATAAAAACGTCATTCTGGAAAAGCTATACGAACTGCCGCCTTTAGACCCAGAACCCGTAATCGAGCAGTACCTGAAGTATGCGGAACGGTTACGCCCTCATGTCGTCGATAGTTCCTTAAAGATTTACGAGGCGATTCAGCAGCGACGTAACATTTTATTTGAAGGTGCTCAAGGGACGCTACTCGATTTAGATCACGGTACTTATCCCTACGTTACGTCTTCCAATCCCGTAGCTGGGGGAGCTTGCGTGGGTGCGGGAGTGGGACCAACCATGATCGATCGCGTAATTGGTGTAGCTAAAGCCTATACAACTCGCGTCGGCGAAGGACCCTTTCCCACCGAACTCGACGGTACACTAGGAGAGTTGCTGTGCGATCGCGGTGCAGAATTCGGAACGACCACGGGTCGCCGTCGCCGTTGCGGTTGGTTTGATGCTGTTATCGGTCGCTATGCTGTCCGCATTAATGGTCTCGACTGTTTGGCAATCACCAAACTCGATGTCCTCGATACCTTGGAAGAAATCCAAGTCTGCGTTGCCTACGAAATCGATGGCAAACACTGCCGGGACTTTCCCAGCAGCGCCCGCCTGTTTTCTCGATGCCAACCCATTTACAAAACTATGCCGGGTTGGCAACAGTCCACCGAACACTGTCGGTCTTTAGAAGACTTACCCAAACAGGCATTAGATTATCTCAAATTCCTGGCAGAGTTGATGGAAGTACCGATCGCACTTGTCTCCTTAGGAGCTAGCCGCGACCAAACCATTATCGTGGAAGACCCGATCCACGGTCCAAAACGGGCGCTATTACACGCCAACGGCACCCCCGTAACATCGGGAGTCTGAAGTTAGTTGTTTGTTATTAGTTGTTGGTTGTTTGTTGGAAGCAAATAACTAAGAGCTAACAACAAACAACCAAGAACCAACCCTTGAAAACCCCTAGAAGCTACTGAAATGGACGTTACAGTTGAATGTCAAAAGCGACCGGAAGGCAGTAAGCCTAATGCCTTACGTCGGTCTGGTTTAATTCCTGCGGTTCTCTACGGTCACAATGGCGCAGAGTCGATTTCACTGACTGTGCCTGCTAAAGCCGCAGAAACGTTGCTCAAAAAGGCAACCATTAACAACACTCTAGTTGACGTAAAAATTCCTGACCTTTCTTGGAGTGGTAAAGCTCTGGTAAGGGAAGTGCAGACTCATCCCTGGAAGCAGACGGAACTCTACCACATCAGCTTTTTCTCCGTAGCCGCTCAAGACACCCTCGATGTAGTGGTGCCACTGGAATTTGTGGGAGAGGCAGTGGGTGTTAAACAAGATGGAGGAGTACTCGAACCCGTGATTACGGAACTGCAAGTGCAGACGGCTCCTGACAATATCCCTGAGTCAATTCAGGTGGATGTTTCCCAGATGCAGGCTGGGGATGCCATACGGGTTGAAGAACTCAATTTACCAGAGGGTGTGACGACAATGATTGAACCAGAGGAAACTGTTGCCACTATTGCAGCACCCCTCTCCGTTACTGAGGCAGAGGATCTAGAAGCAGAGCTACTAGAAGCAGATATAGCAGAAGCAGTGGCACAAGACTCCGATAAAGAAGAAGCAACCGAATAGACTTGAGGTTTATCCTCATGAGATATTAAAACCAGGGATAATTGTCCCTGGCTTTTTTATTAAAATTGTTAATCGCTAAATTTTAGTAGCTAATGTTTTTTTGAATTAGCTATTAGCAAATAACCAAGGACTGTACATTAAGCTATCAAAATGACACAAACAGCTATTCCCGCTTTAATTCAGGAAATGATGCAGCCGGGGTTTTATCCCCACCCGGTGAAAGAACCGATTCGGCTGATGCAAACTCACATTTCTTACGTGTTTCTTACGGGTGATTATGCCTACAAAGTCAAGAAACCCATGAACTTCGGCTTCTTGGATTTCTCAACCTTGGAGCGTCGGCAGCACTTCTGTATGGAAGAAATTCAGATGAATAAGCTGAACGCACCGGAGATTTACCTGGATGTATTAGCAATCACTCAAACGGGAGAGCACTTTGAACTGGGTGGTGCGGGTGAAGCGGTGGAATACGTGTTAAAAATGCGCGAATTTCCTCAGGATGACTTATTCATCTCCATGTTTGAGCAGGGTAGGCTTACAGAAGCTCATATGGAGGAATTGGGTCGAATTGTTGCTCAATTTCATGCCAAAGCCCAAACGAATGATTATATTCGCAGCTTTGGCGAAGTTTCTCAAGTCCGTCAGGCGATTGATGAAAATTATGAGCAGACGGAAAAATATATTGGTGGTCCTCAGACCCTTGAACAGTTTGAACAAACTCGGCAGTTTACAGATAAGTTCTTTGAAAACGAGCAAGAGCTTTTTCAAAGCCGCATCCAAAATAACTGGATTCGAGAATGTCATGGGGATTTACACCTAAGAAATATTTGTCTATGGCAAAACAAAATTCAGCTATTTGACCGCATTGAATTTAATGAACCCTTCCGCTTTGTCGATGTTATGTACGATATCGCGTTTGCGGTGATGGATTTAGAGGCGCGGGGACGTAAAGAATTAGGAAATGCCTTTTTAAACACCTATATTGAACAAACGGGGGATTGGGAAGGGCTTCAAGTATTACCTTTGTACTTAAGTCGGCAAGCCTATGTGCGAGCAAAGGTCACTTCGTTTTTGTTAGATGACCCAGGTGTGCCAGAGGACGCTAAAAAAGAAGCAACAGCAACAGCATCTGATTATTACCGATTGGCATGGGAGTACACAAAAACTAATAAGGGACGCTTGATTTTAATGTCCGGTTTGTCGGGTTCAGGGAAAACGACAGTAGGGCGACATCTGGCACGACACTTAGGAGCAATTCATCTGCGCTCAGATGCTGTACGCAAACATCTTGCGGGTATTCCTCTAGAACAAGCGGGGGGAGCAGACCTCTACACAACCCAAATGAGCGAGAAGACTTATGATCGTCTATTAGACTTAGGCATTAAGCTAGCCAAACGAGGCTTCTCGGTAATTTTAGATGCGAAGTACGACCGAGAGGCGTTGCGGAAAAAAGCGATCGCCCAAGCCGAGAGCAACCAGCTACCCGTACAAATTATCTACTGCACTGCCCCAGAAGCAGTATTGCGCGATCGCTTATTATCCCGCACTGGCGATGTTTCCGATGCTACCGCTGACCTCCTAAGCCAGCAACAAGCCACCGCTCAAGCCTTTACGGATGCAGAAAAAGCGATCGTCACCACAGTAGATACAACCCAGAATTGGCGATCGCAATTAGAGGATTACTAACTGGGTAGGCGGGAATACAGCGAACTATGTTACGAAACATAAATCTACCTAAAATCCTTACCAATGACCAATGACCAATAACCAATGACGACTGTTTGCTTCTTGTGTAAGCTTTCTTGCTAGACTTCTGTAATCAGCAGCTCACTAAATCGTGATGAGTGAAAACAAAGGTACTAAACAAGCCATAACTAGTTTTTTCTCAGGATTTTCAACTGGAACTGCATTAAGGTTGTGGTTCTTTTTTCTGTTCTGCTTTTTCTTCCTGAGATACACAATCCCCTTCAGTATCTTGCTTGGGGCGATTGGGGGGTTTGCTGCGGGTTGGGTGCTTGGTTGGTGGAAAACCAAAGATGACCCCACTACCTTAAAATCAAGTACTCTACAGGAGTCAGAGGTGGTAGATGACAGACCATCAAAAGCGAGTGGGTTACGTTTAGCTAAACAGCATAGAGATGCCAGAAGGAAAGGCTCATCCCGTTCTCTGACGCCTTTTAGCGGTTTTTTTCAAAGGGGCAAATCTAAGAAATAATCCGATGATAGTTGAGGGCAGAAGCCTGGGGACAGGTGTTAGGTGTTAGGTTATTAGGCGTTAGAGGCTTTGCCCAATACCTGAGGAAGTCCAAAATTAAATTGGTATTACCTGTGTTCCTCCTCTTTTCTCAATAATGTTTTTATTCCTCTCAAAGCTACTACCGCTATTTCTGTACCCGTTAGGATTGGCTTGCTTGCTGATGGTTGTAGCGTTGGTGATGTGGTGGAGACGCTCCCGTTTAGTGCCTGTACCGATCACTTTGGCATTAATTTTGTTGTTGGTAGGAAGTAGTGGTTGGGTGGCTAATGGCTTAACGAAATCGCTGGAGTGGCAGTATATCCCCAGAGGAGCCTTACCAACAGCCGATGCGATCGTGGTTTTGGGCGGTGCAACGAAATCAGCTTTTCCACCCCGACCGGCAGTAGATTTAAGCGAATCAGGCGATCGCGTCCTCTATGGAGCGCAACTGTACCGGGAAGGTAAAGCACCTGTAGTGATTGCTTCTGGGGGACGCATTAATTGGCGCGGCAGTGGTCCCTCGGAGTCATCGGATATGGCAGAAATCCTGAAAACTCTTGGTGTTCCAACCTCTGCTATCTTGCAAGACCCCACCTCCCTCAACACCCACCAAAATGCCGTTAATGTTAAGAAAATCATGAAAGAGCGGGGTATCCGGAGAGTGTTGCTGGTAACATCGGCAATGCATATGCCGCGATCGCTTAAAATTTTCCAGCGTCAAGGGATTGAAGCTATCCCCGCCCCCACTGACTTTTTAGTGACACAACACGATATTGAAGAATCAACCAACACCACAGAAGCTATTGTCCTGAATCTGCTTCCAGATACTGACCGATTAGATAAAACGACCCGTGCCCTAAAAGAATATATTGGTACGGTAGTCTACCGTCTCCGTGGCTGGCTGTAAAACGCTACAAATTAGGTATCGTTAATTCTTTACAGCGAAACGCCCAGTCATAATGGCAGAACAACTTCGATATATTATCCCAGCGCCTCCACCGCCTGCTGATATTTTTGCTACTTACAAGCTAGCTCACGAGTTTTACCGGGAAGCGCTGCATCGGCAGGAGCATGAGCGCTACTGCGAGTGGTACAGGCTGACCGCACAGAGCCACCGACAGGAATTACAGAAAATGCGAGATGATATTAACCTATTTGGTTGGTTCTGTCGCCGCAAGCATTAGGGACAAAAAAGGCTCAGTAGAATTTCGTGTCCTGTCCAATGGCATCATTTTCCGATAATTGCCGTGTTGTAGGGAGGGTTTCCCACAGACAAGCTGGTTAAACCCTCCCTTAAGCAATAATTATTGTTTTGGGGGCGGCAAAGGCACTACATATTCGAGGGAAGCATCCCAGAAATAAACGCGATCGCAATATCGAGATGGGTTTGAACAGATAGTTTCTATAGTAATGTTGCTGGGGTTTACGACATCCAGCTCAATTGACGCCCCTTGCCCTGGAGAAAGCGACTTAGACTCAGATCCAACCTTTTGCTGATCTAAATAAACATTGACAGTCACGCCAGGACTTCCCTGGTCGTTGTCACGCATTCCAAACGATAGCCTTAGCTTTTGAAAGTTCACTTTTGCGTCGTTTGGCTTAAGTCTACACGTCATTGACGCGGAGCTGTTGCCCGGTCCCATATAGAGTCTGGACGTATAAACCGCTTTACCTACAGAAACATCTTCAGTCCGACGCGCCCAGTTTCCGATTCCGGTGCTGACACAGGGTAGCCTGAGGAGAAATACAGAGGGCGGTGCTTCCTGAGCAATTTGCTTGCCTTGGGGTGCTAAAGCCAAGAACAGCATTGTACTGGCGATGATTTTGCTAATCAACTTGGTTTTTTGGTAATTAAAAGACAGCCAACGCCAATCAGCGTCAATGTACATAATGCCACCTATGGGTAGTTAGACAAAGTACTAATCCACACTACGGATATCAGTTAATCTACTCAGCGCCGAGAACTAAGTATCAAATCCG
>DATNQT010000373.1:0-4426 GCA_036703885.1 Candidatus Sericytochromatia bacterium | reverse complement strand
TAATCCGGTGATGTGGAACTGGTGATTCGTGAAAATAATTGTGCTAGGGTATTTATCGAGAATTGAATTCGGCTTTAGGGTTTGTTCTTGCAGATTGGCAGGCATCTCACCGAATCAAAATCTCTTAAGTATTTGATTGGTAGAATTATTTCATGTCAATCTATGTAGGGAATCTACCCTTCTCCGCTTCTCAAGAAGATGTCAGCAGTATCTTTGCTGAATACGGAACCGTTAAAAGCGTTCAGATACCAACAGACCGGGAAACGGGTCGCGTGCGCGGCTTTGCTTTTGTTGAGATGGAGACAGACGCAGAAGAAACGGCAGCGATCGAAGCGCTCGATGGGGCTGAGTGGATGAGTCGGGAGCTAAAAGTTAATAAAGCAAAACCCCGCACAGAGCGGGGTTCCTCTGATGGTCGTGGGCGAAACGATGACCGGAACTTCTCTCGAAATCGATACTAATGAGATAGTAGAGATATAGCCGCAGGCGCTGTTAAAAAAGAAGTGGGGTTTTAACTCTGCTAATTTACTTAAATTAACCTTTGTTAGTTACAGTTTGTTGATAAGTAAGTAGGATGACTCAAGTACTTGTTGGTCAAAACGAAGGAATTGATTCAGCTTTGCGTCGGTTTAAGCGTCAAGTTTCCAAAGCGGGGATTCTGACAGAGGTCAGGCGACACCGCCACTTTGAGACTCCCCTAGAAAAACGGAAGCGCAAGGAAATTGCGCGGCGCAAGAAGCGTTGGCGCTAGCACGAGCTAGGGAAGAATAGGGCAATTTAGTAAGGGCGTACCCAGGTACGCCCTTACTGTCGAATTGGAATTTCTATCACGAACTCCGTTCCCTGTGCTGGTGCAGAGATACACCTCAGGCGACCACCGTGCTTTTCAACAACAATTTGATGGCTGATTGACAACCCTAAGCCAGTACCTTTGCCTACTGGTTTTGTTGTGAAGAACGGGTCAAATATCCGGGTTTTGATATCTTCTGTCATCCCCGGCCCATTATCGATAATCTTGACAACCGCCCATAAATCGCAACCATCATCGGTAGGTGAATTACCCCTCTTGAGGTGTGTACAAATTCGGATTGTACTGGGGTATTGCTCAACATCTACTAAAGGGGCTGCCTCTGGAGATAGCTGTGCGACTGAGGCACTATGGCAAGGTGAGAGCAAGTCTGTGTTACCCCCCTCTAGCGGTGGATTAGTCGTTTCTAAGGTGGCGATGACTTGGCGATCGCTAACCTGTGCGTGTGCAACCAATGCTCCACAGGCGTCTAGATTGAAACCAATGCAAGACTCTTTAAGAGATTTAGCAATACATCGCTTTTGGTTGCATTCTTCTAAGGCATCTATTGCATTGCACAGCAAATTCATGAAAACTTGATTCAAAAGACCCGGATAGCAATCTACTAGCGGCAGATCTCCATATTCTTTAATAACCGTAATTCCAGGACTATCCCCCTTCCCTTTTAATCGATGATAGATAATTAGCAGAGTACTCTCAATGCCTTTGTGGAGGTCTGCTGGGGTCATTTGAGCATCATCAAGCCTAGAGAAGTGCTGTAGCGACTGAACAATCTGGCGGATGCGGTCAGCACCTAACTGCATAGATGATAAGGTTTTTGGAAAGTCTTCAATCAGGAAATCTAAATCAATAGCCTCAGCTTCCTGTTGAACTTCTGGTACGGGCTGGGGATAGTGCTGGGCATATACCTTTAAGAGGTTTAATAAATCCTGGGTATATTGGTGAGCAGGGATAAGATTGCCACAAACAAAATTGACTGGATTGTTAATCTCGTGGGCAACACCAGCCACTAACTGCCCTAAGCTGGACATTTTTTCGTTATGAACCAATTGGCTTTGAGTCTGTTGCAGCTTACTCAATGCAAGTTCTAGTTGCTCGGTTTTTGCTCTCAGTTGAGCCTCTGATTGACGCATCGATTCCTCAGCTAATTTTCGCTGAGTGATATCAGTGACAAAACCTTCGTAGTAGAGCAAAGTGCCCTTGTCATCTCGTACTGCTCGTGCATTTTCGCAAATCCAGATGATAGTGCCGTCTTTGCGATAAACCTGAGATTCAAATTCCGATACCGAATCGTAGGCGTATAGTTGCTCAATAAATTCACGGCGTCGCTGCGGCTGGACATAAAGCTGCCGCCCGATGTCAGTCAAACTTGTGAGTAATTCTCCCGGAAATTCATAGCCGTAGATGCTTGCAAGTGCTGGATTGCAGGCTTTGTAATTTCCTTCAGGCGTCGTTTGAAAGATACCTATAACGGCGTATTCAAAAATACTGCGATACTTCTGTTCCGCTTGCTGCAAAGCCTCTTCAACCCGTTTACGTTCAGCAATCTGATGGGCTAGTTCGTGGTTAGCACGTTTCAATTGCCTTGTCCGCTTTACGAGATTGTTGTGTAGTTTTTCGTAGTGCTTTAGCCAGTCAGGGGAGCTAGCTGGCAAATTGTCACGGCTGAGGAACATGGAGCATTTTTGAAGTTGAGTACCCGCGATTACTAGTATTAACACTTAGTGCCTTTAACGAGGTGATGCATCCTTTCGCAGCTCGTGACCTGTATCGTCTTTTTTTGTGATTAAAGTTAGTATAAATTGTGATTTAAGTCACATACTTTTTAACAGAATTAGTAGTTTAAGATACAAAAAACCTGCTTTTGGCAGGTTTACGAAGATTTTTGATAATCAGCTTACTGAGTTACAGCGTAATGTTGGCTTCAAAGCAAATAGGGTGGATATTACCCCACCCTACTCATCAGCTATTTAGTAAAAGCTAGGAGATTACCCCAACAGTTCCTTTGCCTTTGCTACCACGTTATCTACTGTGAAGCCAAAGTTCTCCATACAGACTGGACCAGGAGCGGAAGCACCAAAGGTGTCAATACTGACCGAGCCGCCCTCGCTGCCCGTGTATTTGCTCCAGCCAAAGCTAGTGCCAGCTTCCACCGAAAGTCGTTTGGTGACAGCTTTGGGCAATACGGATTCCCGATACTGAGCATCCTGTGCTTCAAAAAGCTCCCAAGAAGGCATCGAAACCACCCGTACTTTCTTACCCTCACCACGCAACTGTTCAGCTGCCTTAACGCAGAGTTGAGTTTCGCTACCCGTCCCAATCAAAATCAGTTCGGGAGTGCCATCGCTGTCAGAGAGAATGTAAGCGCCCTTAGCCACGCCTTCAATTGAGGTATTAGGCAAATTGGGCTGTGCTAACCGAGACAGCGCTAGGAGCGATGGGAATGTCCGACCCCCAAAGTTCATTCCTCTGGCAGTCTCAATCGCTACCTTGTAGGCACCAGATGTTTCGTTGCCATCAGCAGGACGGATTACTACCAAGTCGGGAATCGCTCGTAAAGAGGCAACGTGTTCAATCGGTTGGTGCGTTGGACCATCTTCGCCTAGCTGGATTGAGTCGTGAGTCATAACATAGATGACACCCGCTTCAGATAAAGCAGAGAGGCGAATCGCCGCTCGCATATAGTCGGTAAACACCAAGAAGGTAGCGCAGTAAGGAATTAACCCCGATCCATCCAAGGCAAGACCGTTACAGATGGCTCCCATCCCATGCTCGCGTACCCCGAAGCGGAGGTTGCGATTTTCATATTGACCCTTTTGGAAGTCTCCGGGGAAAGTCTTCAGATAGGTATTGTTGGAAGGAGCCAAGTCAGCAGAACCACCGATAAGTTCTGGGAGAACGCCAGCTAGAGCATTGAGGACTTTACCGGATTGAACCCGTGTAGCTTCCCCTTTGTCCTCTGGCGTGTAGGTAGGCAGAACGGAATCCCAGCCTTCTGGGAGTATAGCCTCATGCATCCGGTGTAGTTCGGCGGCTTCTTGAGGATATTTCTCCTTGTAACGATCAAACAGTTGATTCCACTCTTCTTCGATTTTTGCGCCGCGATCGATCGCTTTGCGCCAATGGGCAAGCGCATCTTCGGGAATAACAAAAGGCTCGTATTCCCAACCCAAGTTCTTGCGTGTAGCCTCCACTTCCGCTGCACCAAGGGCTGCACCGTGGGCATCATGGCTATCAGCTTTATTGGGTGAACCATAACCGATTGTTGTGCGAACCTTAATTAAAGAAGGCTTGTCGGTAACTGATTTGGCTGTTTCAATGGCTTTGTGAATTTCATCCAGGTTGGTATTGCCGTCTTCTACAACCAAGACGTGCCAGCCGTAAGCTTCATAGCGCTTACCAACATCTTCTGTGAATGCCAGGTCAGTGGAACCGTCGATAGAAATGTGATTGTCATCGTAGAGGGCAATCAGCTTACCTAATCCCAAGTGTCCAGCTAGGGAACAGGCTTCAGATGCAACACCTTCCATGTTGCAACCGTCACCTAGAATGACGTAGGTATAGTGGTCTATGACTGGGAAATCTGGTTTATTAAATTTGGCGGCTAAATGAGCTTCA
>DATNQT010000372.1:0-10091 GCA_036703885.1 Candidatus Sericytochromatia bacterium | reverse complement strand
TGAGCAGTATCAAACCAGTAAGTTTATCAATGCAATGAGTTTGGCAGTTTGCCTGTTAGCGCTATTAGTCCCAGCGCTACTAGGCGATGACATGGCGCGGCGGCATATCAAAAATCCTCTAGTTTTTTGGGCAGTCGCGCTCTTACCCTTATTTGGTCCCCTTGCCTATCTTTGCCTACGTCCATCGTTGCCTGATGCTGGTGACGAGGTAGCATCTCAAAAGGGTGAAAATCTTCCTAACTTAAATCCTAAGTCCTGAGTCCCATTTTTAAGTTAAATCTCACTTTTGAACAAACTCTTTGATAATTGCCTCAGCCTCAGGTGGAATCTTAGTAACTAAACGAATGGGAAATCGTTGTGTGGAAGCATACTGAGCATACTCTGGTGTGAGAAAGATGGTGTATCTAGCAGCGTCATCTGTTAGTTGTGCTGCCATTGCTAGAGCGATCGCTTTTACATAGTTGTGAACATCAACGGCTTGCTCGCCAACGACTTCACCACCTGTATAAAGAGTATCCGGTTGACCTGCCTGATCTATCGTGGTGCTGGGGTCTTTTATGGTTAAATGAGTCCCGCCAACAAAACCAACCAACCATTTGGGTGAAGGCATTTTATCGAAAGCAATTACCTGTTCGGTTAAAGCTGGGGTTGTTTTATCGGCGGAACCCGACCCAATTACAGTAGGAACAGCGATTTTGCTCAAGCCAGTTTCACCAAAGAGTAGAGACGTAGTTGGAGAAAAAGCGATCGCAGCTTTTATTCTAGGGTCGCGCAATTGGTAACGGTCTTCTGGAAGCCCCTTAGCAAAACACTGAGCATTTTCCCCAAGACTAAAAGCCAGCACGTTTCCAGGACAACGCTGCTTCAACTGAGTAAGTTGTAACTCGGCTCCAGCAATGGATAAAGCCGTAGCTCCCCCCAAAGAATATCCAACCACCATTGCACGGTCTGATGCCAATTTTCCTTGCAGTGAGCCTGCCGTCCCGTTGAGCGTTTTAAGTTGGTCGAGGACAAAACTGATATCTTTGGGACGATTTAAAAACTCCTCAGCTTCTAAGAGTGGCGCTTGAAGGGTTAGTGCCTTTTTCACATGAGTCTCGTTGCTACCGGGATGTTCTAAGGCGGCGACAACATAGCCATAGGAAGCTAGATGTTCTGCCAGATAGCGCATATCAGTGCGAACCGAACCCAAACCGTGGGAGAAGACGATGATGGGTTTGGCAGGAGAGGCTTCAGTTGACCAATAAACATCAACAGGAATCTCACGACGGCGTTCTTGGTCGTTCAGTTTTAAATTCAGCACCTCGACTTTAGCGCTTCCTGGTTGGGTAGGGTCAAATGGTAAATTAAGGTCAGGATACCTAGGAGCAAGTTGAGGTGCGATCGCTGCCATAAAAGCTTGAGATTGCCAAAACGACCCATTAAAGTTTCTGAGTATCTCAAAGGCTCGATCTACATCAATGTCGAGGCTTCGATTGGGATAGGCTTCGATAAAGCTAATTAAAGATAGTCCGTCCGGTGACCTAGCTCCTAGAATTAATGCTGTTTTCACATCTAACACTCCAACTCTATCCTCTCGCGGTGTTACGGAAGCCAGGGCGGAAGAAAGGCTATTACCAACGTCAGTATTGAGGAAGTCACGAGTTGCCACCACATCTATCTTGAATTTTGCCTTCAGTACATCCTGAATTTGACTTCGTTGCTGAGGCGTCAGGATACGTGCTGCATCTTCGAGTTTTGGTGGAACTGTTCCAGTTTCAGTCAGGGTTTTGAGGTCAGCTAAATCAATTGATTCGGTGACTGAACCACGACGAAGCACCACGGTTTGAGCTGCTTGTACAGAGGTGGTTATCCCGTTGATAGCACTAATAGCCATTGCCCCAATCACACCCATAACTAATGAGTGCTTTTTGACGTTTAGCCGCATCAATAATCTCTCCTAATCAGTGTATGAATGGGCAAGTACTCGCGTTAGCCTAACCTTAAGGAACACAACAAGTTATTTAATCCGCGTTCCTAAGTGGACTTAGGGCATTAGGTATAACGAACGCGCTACCTGCTGCAAAGTGCCCAGATTCTGTATCATCTAGTCTGTATTCAAAGCCTGTATTCTATTAGCATATATAGCTGGGTAGGCATTATTTATCGCAGTTAAGATAGGAAATCTTCGTGACACAGGCATCGTCTTGGTTGCAGCAACTCCTCAACTGGATTGAAAGTTTGTTGCTGATTCGGGTCAAGGGTCGATCATTTAAACAGCTTTACTTTCATCACTTCCGGGGATCCGGCGGCTGACCCATTGGGGAACAGACCATCGCTTGCACCCATCCATGCGGCGTATAGTTACCGACTGCTTTCGCTTGATGTTGAGTCGAGAGCAGGAATCCGTCGTCCGGGAAGCAGTTCTCGAAGGTCTTCAGGTGCTAGACAATAAGCAGATGTTAGATAACAGGCGATCGCCCTTTCCAGACACCCATTACTTTGCAGCGGTCTGCCGTTAAAGTTCACCGCCAATAGAGCCAGGGAAAGTAGATATTTATTAAGACTTACGCTTTGCTTCTAACCCCTACAACTGAGCATAGTTAACTTTTGTTTCTTTTTTTAAAGTTAGCTAGTTAGCAGGAGTGTGACGTGAAAAGACGACTATTGGCTTGCAGGTTCAGCTTGGGTCACAGAGCGATCACCAATTCCGAAAGTCAACTGTAAAGGCTTCCGTAAACGATACGACCGGGCAACCTGCCTGTAAACATCGTAGTTAGTCGGTAACGTCACGGCTTGCCCATCCTGCTTGTAGCTGATCTGATATTTCGCCGTTCGCAATAGCTCTGGCTTACCTGCCTGTTCCTGGGGATTCTGCCGTTGTTCGACTTCATCAATACTAGGTCGTGGCGGCAAAGCCGGCCACCATAAACCTTTTTCGTCGGGACCAATAACGGCATCTTTTGGTTGCTCCCCATTGCGACTGAGAAGGGTATTTGACGCGAACTCCTCAAAACGTGGAACCTTATCGTTTGTAGGCTCAATGGAATACTTAACTTGCCAGGTCAACGTTGTCTGTGCTGTTGCTTCATACTGGTCAGTAGTCACGGTATTACAACTGGTAAGAGCCACTGCCACGCAGAAGCTTGTCATCATTGAAAAAAGTTGGCGATTCTGTAAAAAGTAGCTTTGCCTCACGTTAAGACTTTGAAGATTCACCGGATTCCTGAAAACTTGTCACTAACAACGACAAAATGCAGTTTGCCCCGCTTTATCCTATTCTGTACCGAATTCTTAAACCTTCCTTTCCCACCTGCCTGTGGTCAGGGACGACAAATTCACGAGCGATCGCACTTACATTTGATGATGGTCCTCATCCCCAGTACACGCCAGAACTCCTACAAGTGCTAGACCACTACGGCATCCCAGCCAGTTTTTTCTGGTTAGGCATTTGTGTAAATCGTGCGCCAATGGTCGCTAGAGATGTATACGAACGGGGTCACTGGATTGGACTACATGGGTATGATCACACCTCTTTTCCCTTTTTGAAACCCGATGCTCTCAAGCAGAGTTTGGAAAAGACGCAAGAGGCGATTTCAATCGCGTGTCAGATTCATCCAGAAAATGTTCGTGACGTTCGCCCTCCTAACGGTCTGTTCACACCTCAAACTTTAAGTTTATTGCACCAGTGGAACTATCGAGCCGTAATGTGGAGCGTTGTACCAGAAGACTGGGAGCATCCTGGCGTCTCTGTGGTTGTACGACGAGTCCTAAAGCAGGTTCAGAACGGGTCACTCATTGTTCTGCATGATGGTTACTGCGGCGGACAAGATGTTGCTCAAACAACAGCTCAGTTAGTGCCTCAGTTATTACAGCAAGGTTTTTACTTTACTACTATCGATCAATTATGGCATCTCAGTAAACTATAGCTTTCTTAACGATAGCCTTCACCACATCTGATTGGTTTGTGTGTTAAAACAAGTGTTTTACAGATGTCTTACACAAGCACACCTTTCTGAAACTTTACCGAAAGCTCTGACTGTAGAAAATGTTACTCATACACAAGAACTTCGCTAACGTAGTCAATGAGGATGTAGGAAACAATTTCAGAACATCTGTACTAATGACAGGCTAGGCGAATCGATGAGTTTCTAAATGTGATGACGGTGATCTATCAGGTGAATTCATTGAAATGGCTGAGTCGATTTCAGCTATTTATCGGAGACAACTAAGTTCGATGCTGGAGTAAATTTAGGAAAGATTGAACTCCATAGGAGACATCGCTCCCACTTTTCAACTTTCACGGCTATCCCAAAATGTAGCGGTAGCTTTTGCCCTGCATTTAACACATTGCTCTGGAGTCAGCTTGCAAACACACCTGAAATTGTTCAAATTTAGCTTAAGTGAGCAGACTAGACTGAAAAGCAAATTGTACTATGAGGTAACTCAAGCAAGGAGAATTGCTAGTGGGTGCATTAATTCACAAACAATAGTTTTGTGCAAAAGCTCTTCGCCAGCTGAAATTTACCATCAGTGATTGGAACGAAAAAGCAGCGTCCAATTTTAGTAATTAAAGCTACAATCAAAAAGTCTCAAGAGAAGCCAGGAATAATACTTACGACAGAGGGCATTTGCTAGCGTGTTGAGTAAACGGAATTAGACCTTATCTTATTTCTAAAACTCAGCTATTACATAAATAAAGCTTACAATGCAACTGAAAGTTACTCACTGGCTACACTATCTAACTAAAGTAGATTAACGGACACCATCTACTGGTCTTTAACTGAAGGAGCATGAGGAAACAGGCATGACCCAGGCACACGACGTACTCGCAACTATTAGTCAACCCGAAAGCGAGTTTGATTTCTTGATCGAGGATGATGCGAACCGAGATGAGCTAGTGGACGCGCAACCGGATGAGGAAGACGGTAAGCCTGGTAAGGTGCGATCTACTCGCCGTCGAACACAGACAAAGAAGAAGCACTATACAGAAGATTCAATTCGTCTGTACCTACAAGAAATAGGCAGAATTCGGCTCTTGCGGGCAGATGAAGAAATTGAGCTGGCTCGTAAAATTGCTGACTTATTAGAACTAGAGCGCGTGCGCGATCGCTTGATGGATCAGTTAGAGCGGGAGCCTCAAGATAGCGAATGGGCAAAGGAAGTTGACATGGCACTGCCAGCCTTCCGACATCGCCTCTACTTGGGTCGGCGGGCAAAAGACAAAATGGTGCAATCAAACCTGCGTCTGGTTGTCTCTATTGCTAAAAAATACATGAACCGGGGCTTGTCCTTTCAAGATCTTATTCAAGAGGGTTCTTTGGGTCTGATTCGGGCTGCAGAGAAATTTGACCACGAAAAGGGCTACAAGTTCTCGACCTATGCAACATGGTGGATTCGTCAGGCAATCACCAGAGCGATCGCTGACCAGTCTCGCACCATTCGCTTACCCGTTCACCTCTACGAAACTATCTCCCGCATTAAGAAAACAACTAAAATTCTCTCCCAAGAAATGGGTCGCAAGCCTACAGAAGAAGAGATTGCCGATCGCATGGAAATGACCATCGAGAAGCTGCGATTTATTGCTAAATCGGCTCAACTCCCCATCTCTCTGGAAACGCCAATTGGTAAAGAAGAAGACTCTCGACTAGGAGATTTCATCGAAGCTGATGGTGAAACTCCAGAAGATCAAGTTTCTAAAAATCTACTTCGCGAAGACCTCGAAAGCGTCCTCGATACACTCAGCCCCCGCGAACGTGATGTGCTTCGGTTGCGCTATGGCTTAGATGATGGACGAATGAAGACGTTAGAAGAAATCGGTCAAATCTTCAATGTAACTCGCGAACGAATTCGCCAAATTGAAGCGAAAGCCCTGCGCAAACTGCGTCATCCCAATCGCAACAGCATTCTCAAAGAATACATCCGCTAAATGAAGCAATAGCTGATATTAGCAATTAATTATAGGGGTGGCACTTGCGTCGCCCCTATATTAGTAATAAGGGCTAAAAGACGACGCACAAAACGCTAAATGACTAAGCCACAAACCCTATATATGGCGTTAATAACTATTCTTTAACTCTACTGGTAGAATTTTCGCTACTTACGGGTGCAGATTTAGAGTGAAGATGGAATAAACAAAAAAGCTGGGGTTCTTGCAGCAAACACCAGCTAACTATTGAGTGAGATTGACCGAGATTGTAAACTAGAAGATTACAATAAGCCCCAGAAGTGCAATACACCTTGACCCGACAAGTATTCAGTTAGCAGAGCAGCAATGAAGCCAATCATTGCGAGACGACCATTCCAGTTTTCAGCCTGAGGTGTAAAGCCAAACTTTAGATCGTTGCGATCTTCACCTTGCATAGTTTTGCTCCGTTAGTGACGTTTTGTAAAGGTCTATGTAAATTAATGTAATCAATAATTGGCAAAACGGCAATAGTTTGTATTGATAAGCTGAGTACCAAAAGTCCCTCTTCACACTCAGCATCCTCACGCGAGAACTTCGGCGTACTCAGCACTCAGCATGGGCTACGCCCTCTTGAGCTAACAGCACTCAGCACTCTAAAAAATGGGTATGTCTATCATCGCCTCCCAACTGCCAGCTCGATTAGACGATTACTACCACCAAATCAAGGCAGTAATTCTTAATCGTCAAAACCCAATTACAGGTCTATTACCCGCTAGTACCGCAATTACTGCCCACGGAGACTATACCGACGCCTGGGTACGCGACAACGTTTATAGCATTTTGGCAGTTTGGGGTTTAGGCTTGGCTTACCGCAAGCTAGATGCTGATGGTGGGCGTACTTTTGAACTGGAACAGAGTGTTGTTAAGTTGATGCGCGGGCTATTGTTTTGCATCATGCGACAAGCTCATAAAGTAGAACGGTTTAAAGAAACCCAATCGCTATTGGACGCCCTACACGCCAAATACAACACTAGGACGGGTGATGTGGTAGTGGGGGATGCTGACTGGGGACATTTGCAGCTAGATGCCACTTCCTTGTTCCTGCTGATGTTGGCTCAGATGACGGCATCTGGGTTGCACATTATTTACACAATTGACGAAGTTAACTTTGTTCAAAATCTTGTGTATTACATTGGTCGGACATATCGAACACCCGACTATGGAATTTGGGAGCGCGGTAATAAGGCGAATCACGGAAATCCCGAATTGAACGCGAGTTCTGTGGGGATGGCAAAAGCTGCTCTGGAAGCTATTAACGGTTTGGATTTATTTGGTGTACGGGGTTCGCAGACATCTGTAATTCATGTCTTACCCGATGAAATTGCGCGAGCGCGAATTACTCTAGAATCTTTACTCCCAAGGGAATCTAGCTCGAAAGAAACTGATGCGGCTCTTTTAAGTGCGATCGGTTTTCCAGCTTTTGCCGTAGAAGATGCCCAGTTAATTGATCGCACTCGTAAAAAAATTATCGATAAATTACAGGGGCAATACGGCTGCAAACGCTTCTTGAGAGATGGGCATCAAACCGTTTTAGAAGACTCCTCTCGCCTGTATTATGAACCCTGGGAGCTACAAAAGTTTGAGCATATTGAGTGCGAATGGCCCCTATTTTTCACTTACCTGATGCTAGATGGCTTGTTTCGGGGAAACGCCGAGCAAACTAAAAACTATCAGGAGCGTTTAAAGGGTTTATTGGTTTATAAAGACGGCATAGGGCTGCTCCCAGAAGTGTATTATGTTCCCCATGAGAACATAGAGGCAGAGCGGCAATCTCCTCATAGCCAACCGCGTCTTCCCAACGAAAATGTCCCATTAGTGTGGGCGCAGAGTTTGTACTTTCTCGGTCAACTGCTGAGTGAGGGGTTACTAGCACCCGGAGATGTTGACCCATTGGGGCGTCATTTATGCGTAGGGCGTCATCAAGATCCGGTGGTACAAATTGCCCTGCTGGCAGAGGATGAAGATTTACAGGCTCAACTAGCTGCCTATGGGATCGCAACCCAGACGCCTAAACAGGTAGAGCCAGTGCAGGTGCGTCAGGCAACAGAATTATCTACGGTTTATGCTCAAATTGGCCGTAATGACGCGCTAGCGATCACAGGACGCCCGATGCGACGCTTGCGGAGTCTGACAACATCGAGGATTTTTCGGATTCGGGAAGAGACGATTGTCTTCCTACCAGCGTTTTTAGACCAACAACAGTTTTACTTGACCCTGGACTACCATTTCCTGGTCGATCAGATTAAAAGTGAACTCACTTACATTCAGCGCAACTGGTTTGAGTTAGGGCGTCCGACGATGACGCTATTGTTGACTCATACGATGTTGGAAACAGGGAGTGAGACTTCATCAGGGATTGTGAAGGACGACTCTTCTATAAATCGATCGCTTTTAGGCTCTGGATTTTCTGCCTCTGGCTCCTCTTCTTCTCAAGGTTCACCACTTTTGGAGTTGATACAGGAATTGAAAGACGGTTTCTGTAATAGCGTGCGAGTGAAATTAGGGCGTCTGAATCAGTTGATGCTGACAGCAGGAACTGAGCGAATTGACTTTCTGCACGCATTTGAATTCACGCGGTCTTCAGTTAAAGATGCGACACTGCGTTGTTACTACCTAAGTAGCCATGCTGAGAAAAATGGTCCCTTAGGTCATACTCAGGAATTTCTACTGGAGTGTGAAACTAATCTCAAGTTATTGCTAGACAGTTTGCGGGAGTCGCAGAATCTTTACGAACAGATCGAGTTGTTGCGAACCTTGAGGCGATTGCGAGGGTTGGATTTTGATACAGGCTTTGGGGGACCGCAATTGCCTGTAACAGTAGCGGATTTACTGAATGAAGTTTACATCAAAGCGGGTATGGAATCAGCTACTCCTTACTGGGCGATAGTGCGTCAAGCGGCGGGTTTGCTCAATAAGGTGGATATTAGCCTGTCGGATGCCGTTACAGATATTTTGGTGCGGGGGAAGCAGATTACTGTGGGTCGGGCTTATAGTGAGGCGTCGCTGATTAAAAATCCAATGTCGCACCAGGAAATCAGGGCGAAGATTGATGAGTTTTGTCGGGAAGATATTCGCGATCGCGTTCTTACCCAAGAAATCTTAATTTACCTCGGTATCCTGATCAAATCAGAACCCCACTTACTCGATGGCTTGTTAACACTGCGGGTTGGGTATCTAATTCTGTTGTTGACAAGCGAACTGGCAGCTGAACTTGGGTGTACTCAAGATGAAGCCTACGAACAGCTGATGCGATCGAGTCCTTTTGAAATCAAGATGCGCGTTCGCTCCTGTTTAGCTGGGTATGAGGGCATAAACCAAATCTTAAGGCAGCAAGAATCGTTGCACGTCAAACAACCTGAGCAAGGTATCAAATGGGTTGTCGCTGAGACAGATGAGATAGACAACAAACCCACTACTGGTGACTGGGTTAGGAAGCGGCAGCTAGACGGTGCTGCAGGGCGCGTGCCCAAAGACTTCTATCCGAGTGTGTGGCGAGTCATGAAACACTGTAAGGGCTTAGTGATAGGCGATAAATTGGAGCGCCGCAATCGCTTGGATAGCGAGATTATCCTTTCAGAAATGACGCCTGGGGAAAAGAATTTTGCGCTCCGGGTAGAGCATTTACTTAACAAGATAGAGGCTCCAGAATATCGGCAAGTGAATACAGAAGCACTGATGGAACTGGCCGCGATCTTAGAGTGCAATCCAGAGTTACAAATCGAAGAATATATCGTCTTAGATGTCCTCATCGGTCATGCCGTGCGGCTAGCATGGATGGATCTATTTCCCGAAACAGTAGACCAATATGACGAGTATAAGGCTTCGGCTTGGCGTGCCTTTTACAATACATCCCCTACAGAATGTGCGGGTCATATCGTTAAGGCATTCCAATTCTTAACTCAGGTGGGACAAGCAAGTCCTGTTTAGAAGTTAGGGGCTACAGTGTATTTGTGTGTTGGTTTGACTATCCCGACGCCCTAGCCCCTAGTCCATAGTCCATAGGATGTTCCAAGCTACTCGCCGACGCCTTGCTCTCTGGTACACTGCCGTAACCGCAGTACTGCTATTGCTATTTGCTACAGGCGTCTATTTATATGTCCGCAGCACGTTGATTGAGCGGGTTGATGATACTCTCAAACACGTT
>DATNQT010000371.1:0-9943 GCA_036703885.1 Candidatus Sericytochromatia bacterium | reverse complement strand
TAACTGCGAATAAATTCGTGCTTGCTTTGCTCGTATCCAATCAGACAAAATCTGTTTGCCTAGCCGTATAATCTAACCCAATCCCAAAATTATTGCCCAATCCCATGAAACAATGGCGTAAGCCCCTGCTCTACTGCGTTTTTATCTATATAGTTTTATTAATCGGTCCAATTGCTGGGTTTGACTTGCCGCGAATTCTTAAAGAAGTTGCTGGCAACCCAGAACTTCTGATTCAACAAATCTTAGTTGGTCTGGTCAACGGCGCAATTATTGCAATTATTGCCTTGGGTTACACCCTGGTTTATGGAATTATTGAGCTGATTAATTTTGCTCACGGGGACTTGTATATGTTGGGTGCCTTTGGGGCGCTGACAATTATGGGTGCTTTTGGCATTCAGGACGGTGCGCCTTTGGCGGTGGCAATCCCCGCGATTTTAGTATCTTTATTGATTTCTACAGCGCTTTGTGCGGGTTTAAATGTTATTACCGAAAAATATGCTTACCGACCGTTACGGAATGCGCCCCGATTAGCGCCATTGATTTCCGCGATCGGCGTTTCCTTTATTTTCCAAAATATTGGCTTGTTTTGGGGTGGATTAAAAGCCTTTTTTCCGATTATGGGCGGTAACTCGGCGGCACCGAAAAGCTTTCCTGACCTCTTACCGCGAATTAATATCCTAAAAGCTTTAGGCATTCAGAGCAATATTAACTTCACAACGAAAGACTTGATTGTGTTAGTAGTTGCTGTTGTCTTGATGGTGAGTTTACACCTATTTGTCCAAAAAACCCGTTTGGGTAAGGCGATGCGAGCAACCGCTCAAAACCGGGATGCGGCTTTAATTATGGGCATTGATGTCGATAAAATTATCGCTCTAACGTTCCTAATTGGCGGCGCACTGGCAGGCGCGGCTGGGTTGTTGGTGGGACTATACAATAACACCATTGTTTTCACCATGGGCTTTACAGCAGGCTTACGAGCCTTTACCGCTGCTGTTTTGGGGGGAATTGGCAACATCATCGGGGCAATGCTGGGGGGAGTGTTAATCGGGTTACTGTCTAGCTTGAGTGACCAATACCTTTCTAGTCGTTGGACGGATGCCTGGGTGTTTGCGGTGTTGGTAATTATTTTGGCATTTCGCCCCGGTGGTTTGCTGGGTGAGAATGTGCAGGAAAAGGTTTGAATTAGCCATTAGTCATTAGTCAATAGATAAAAGAAAGACAACTGAGGAAAGGCAAAGGGCAAATGACGAAGGGGCAGGTAATTAAGGAAATCAAGTCAAGTTGGGTATTGGGTGCGATCGCCTCTTTAACTGTTATCCTATTTGGCGGTTGGAGCGGTACCGTGATCGGGTGGCTATTGGGGACAGCGCTGGGGTTTGTCGCTTGTCAAGGAAAGCGAATCCCGACTCCTCAAATTGGTGCAAGAATTGGTGCGAATGCTGGATTAATATTAGGAATCTGGCTTTTTGTCGCTAGTATTCTTGAAGGATTTGTTGTTCGACCGCTTTCTGGGCAATCGTCTCGCTCTATCGTTGAAATCTTGCAATTTGGGTTCAGAGCTTTATTTGTCACAAGTGTAGTCGCCGCGCTAATTGCTGCATTGCAAGCCTTACCAAGTCCTCGACGACAACAAGCCACACTGGTAACTCTGGCATTTATTTTAATTATTTTTCCCTTTGTCGATCAAGTGGCGAGGACGAGCTGGATTGCCACAGCGATCGAAATTTTAATTTATGTAATTTTAGCTTTGGGCTTGAATATTCCCGTTGGTTTTGCGGGCTTATTGGATTTGGGCTATGCCGCATTTTTTGCGATCGGCGCTTATACAACGGGTTTATTGTCCTCATCACAGCTTGGCATTGAGTGGAATTTTTGGCTAGTACTGCCTATTGCCGCCGTTGTTGCCGCCCTCGCGGGTGTGGTGTTGGGGGCACCGACTTTACGGTTACGAGGGGATTATTTAGCGATCGTGACTTTGGGATTTGGGGAAATTGTCCCGGTTATCTTTCGTAATTTAACAGAAGTTCGGGTTGATGAGCCAATCTCAAAGCTTTTCGGCAGTATCTTTGGGCATCCCGAATGGGGTATTTGTTTGCTGGGATGTCCTAAACCTTTTAACATTACCAATGGTGAAGCCGGAATTAACCCAATTGGTCGTCCATCTTTGCCAATTATCGGCACTTTTGAATCCAGTAACTATCTGCCTTGGTACTACCTAATCCTAATTTTGGTTGTATTTTCCTACTTTATGATTGATCGCCTCCGCAATTCTCGATTGGGGCGTGCTTGGGCGGCAATTCGGGAAGATGAACTGGCAGCAAGTGCGATGGGTATTAACTTAGTTAAGACAAAGTTACTGGCTTTTGCAATGGGGGCAACTTTTTCCGGATTTGGAGGTGCTTTTTACGCCGCTTATATTAGTGCAATTTTCCCGACGGTGTTTGATTTTTCCGTTTCCGTAATCATCCTGTGCATGGTAATTTTGGGCGGTTTGGGCAATATGACTGGGGTGATTTTAGGGGCGATTATTATTATGGCAGCAGACCGATTGTATCTGCCCCAATTGGCGAAAGTTTTGAAGGATTTCCTTAATACCTCGATATTGCCGAACGTTTCTAATCCGCAGATACAGGACTTTATTGCCACGAGTCTTGATCCGCTTCAGATGCGCTTGTTTTTATTTGGTTTAACTTTGGTAATTATGATGATTGTGCGTCCAGAAGGATTGGTTCCGGATGCGATGCATCAAGCTGAACTTCATGAAGAGGTAAGTAATCAGTCATTGGCGGATGCAAGGAGTCAGTAGAGTGATTGCGAAGGGCGAATTCAAGGAAACGAACCACAGATGAACACAGAGGAATTTTTTGGTTGTAAACAGACTAATGTAAGGAGTTGGTGATGGCACTTTTGGAAGCACGTCAACTTACAATGCGGTTCGGGGGATTGACGGCGGTTAAGCAGGTTGATTTTGTTTTAGATAATGGCATGATTGCTAGTTTGATTGGTCCTAATGGTGCGGGGAAGACGACTTTTTTTAATATGCTGACGGGCATTTATGTGCCGACTTCGGGAATGTTGCGCTTGGATAACCGAGATATTACGGGGGCGCGTCCTGATAAGTTGACGAGTTTAGGTATTGCACGGACGTTTCAAAATATCCGCTTGTTTAATAATATGACGGTGTTGGAAAACATTTTAGTCGGTCGGCATTGCCGCTTGCATACAGGTTTGGTGGGGGCTTTACTGCGTCCGCCAGCGGTGATTCAAGAGGAACGAAAAGCGAGGCAAAAAGCGTTAAATTTGTTGGATTTTGTGAGCTTAGGTGCATCAAAAGCGAATGAGTTGGCGAAAAACCTTTCTTATGGTGATCAACGACGGTTAGAAATTGCACGGGCGTTGGCATCTGAACCGAAGATACTATTATTGGATGAACCAACGGCGGGGATGAATCCCAATGAAACGGCAGATTTGACTCGTTTTATTCACCGAATTCGAGATGAGTTGAATTTGAGTATTTTGCTGATTGAGCATGATATGAAGGTGGTGATGGGAATTAGCGATCGCGTTAGTGTGATGGAATATGGCTCGAAAATTGCGGAAGGAACTCCCGTTGAGGTTCGCGCTGATCCCCGTGTGATTGAGGCATATTTGGGCAAGGAAGACGCTGAGGAAACAATTAATAGCTAATCGCTAAAATTTAGGGTAATTAGCAATTAATAATTATGCTTGAAATTAAAGACCTTCATACTTATTACGGCAATATTCACGCCCTCAAAGGCATTTCTCTGCAAGTTGAGCAAGGGGAAGTTGTTAGTTTAATTGGGAGTAATGGTGCTGGTAAAACAACGACTCTCCGCACGATTCAAGGACTGATCCGACCCCGCGAAGGCAAAATCATGTTTGAAGGGGGTTCCCTCAATACATTATCAACACAAGCGATTGTCCGTTTAGGGATTTCCCAAAGTCCTGAAGGTCGTTTGATTTTCCCTCGGATGACGGTACAAGAAAATCTGGAGATGGGGGCTTTTTCTCGTAATGATACTCTTGGCATTAAATCTGACACAGAACGAGTTTTAAATCTGTTTCCCCGCTTAAGAGAACGACTCAATCAAAAAGGGGGAACGATGAGTGGTGGCGAACAACAAATGTTAGCGATCGGTCGTGCCATGATGTCGCGCCCCCGTTTACTGTTGTTAGATGAGCCGAGTATGGGTTTAGCACCACTGCTTGTAACCCAAATATTCTCGATTATTCGGGAAATTAACGACCAGGGAACAACTGTTTTACTAGTGGAACAAAACGCCCGTATGGCTCTTACCGTCGGTCATCGAGGTTATGTACTGCAAACAGGCGAAATTGTGCTTACAGGTTTGGCTAAAGATTTGCAGACTAATGAAACCGTTCGTAAGGCTTATTTGGGCGAAACCTAGCTTGAAAGTGCTGATCAATTAAAGAACTTCTAGAATCAAGGGCATCTTACCTAAAGCGGAGATGACAGCAACGTCTTTTTGGCACTCAAGTGATGCTTTTTCGCCACTACGCAAAATAACATCCTTGTCTCCAATTGTTAGCCAAGCCACACCGGATAACACTTCAAACTCCCGGTAGGCTTGAGGAATTCGGAAGGCTTCACCATTTTCAAGGGTAAAGCGACTAGGCATGACAGAATTTAAATTACCCTTGAATAGCTGAGTCAATGCTTTGAATTTGTTGGAGTAAGAGCCGACTAAATTTAATAGGACGGATGGATTAAGAATCCGAGTAAATTCATTATTTGTAGCTAAACGCATAAGTCATACCTCTGTTTTATTCAGTTCATGTCTCTAATGTATTGATTCTCTTCGTGAGAACCTAATCACGGAGTGAATGACAACTATGCATAAAATAGATACATTCTTTCCGTATGGCTCAACGGCTGATTCTGGAAGGCGCTGAACTTGTATCTATACTTTCGTTCAATACCTATGAATTTGATAAGGTACAGTCTTTTCAACTTTGACTAGAACAGTTGTCTCAGTTGTAAACTGTTTTAGTTAAATCGATTGAAACTGTACTAGCAAAAAGGCATGGTGTTAGGCGTTGGGTGTTATACCATTTCACTTTTAATTCGCTACCACATAGACTCCCCTAACCCCCGATATCTTGGGGGAACAAGAAAAGTATCTGTGGCAAGCATTTAGTGAATTGGTATTAGGTGTTAGGTACAAGAGGCTTCACCCAACACCTAACACACTTATGATTTGTGTCATGTTTAACCCTCTTATGTCGCCCAAACTCAGACAGATTCTTCTTAATAACCGTAAATTACTGATACAAGTTAGTGGGATTCCTAGGTAAGTTTGAGGTGAGAAGATAAACTATTCGCAGTAATTTTAATATTTTAATCAGTTGCCTAAATTACATACAGAAGATAGAGGCGATACAATTATAATTATCTTAAAGCTATGTCTTAAGTAGTATGACGTAGGTCTGAGAAGCTTGATTTAATTAAATCTAATAATCAAATGCCCACTAGACAGGTGATTGCCGCCAGCTGTCTAGCAGGACTTCCTCCCCAATTGACATCCCAATTAAGGAGACAGCAATGATCGTGCCAAAGGACTACGACTACAGGCATCCTGAGATAGATAGAGACTGCCACAAACAGAAAGCATTCGTCCGTTACGCACGCCTTAATAATTTTAAAAAATCTGAGCTGAGTTTTGAGGAACAACTATTCCTTGACAACTTTGAAGTAGCGATGCATTATCTATGGGGTTTTCCGAAAGGAGCAATAACTACCTCTGTTAATGCAACTTCTGTTGCTATTGCATGGAATAAAGCTAGCTAACCAATAGTAACGAAGCAAGTGAATAATTTTCCAGCCCTCAATAAATTACGGGTTCTTGTGGTAGATGATAACGCCGATACTCTGGAATTAGTTAGTTTCATTCTCGAAGAGTATGGGACAGAGGTGATAACGGCTGCATCAGCAACAGAAGCCATTGCAGCGATCGCACAATTTAATCCAAATATTTTAATCAGCGACATAGCTATGCCAGGTGTAGATGGCTATTCGCTTATTCGCAAAGTGAGAACTCTCTCATCAGAGCGAGGAGGACAGATTCCTGCCATTGCTCTGACAGCTTATGCTAGCGAGGAAGAACGTAGCCGCCTTCTGGATTCCGGATTCCAGATGCATATCGCAAAACCTGTTGACCCCGCCAAGTTAGTTGCTGTTGTTGCTAATCTAGCTCAAACCCATCTTGAGCTGGATGAAAGGTAGCCATAGTAATGTATAGAGGGGAAATCACCTTTCTCCTGGTAGAGTGTTGCAATTTCCGATACGTGCTCAAAGCACTCACAACTTAGCTTCTTTGACACTCCCCGTGCTAAAGCAGCGGGGATTCTTGGTTCAACAACTCGCCGTTAGACGACAGGATTGCTCCAATCGCCCAAGAGGGCAAATCTCCCCAAGCGTAATTTCCCGTGTGCCCCACGGTACCAAGGGCTAACTTCAGAATGTTCAACGCAGCATTCACGTCCCTATCTTCTACGAATCCGCAGTGTGGACACACATGGGTTCGAGTTGACAGGGACTTTTTTACTTTCTTCCCACAGCCAGAGCAGTTCTGGCTTGTGTTGTATGGCGGCACGGCAATCGTGTGCTTGCCATACTTAAAGCCGAAGTACTCTAGCCACTGCCGGAATGTTGACCATCCTGCATCACTAATCGACTTAGCCAGATGCCGATTTTTGACTAGTCCTTTCACATTCAAGTCTTCATAGGCTATCAGGTCGTTAGACTGAATGACGGAGTATGCGACTCGCTTGCAATACTCTTTTCGCTGCCTACTTACTCTTAAATGCTTCCGGGCATATCGGTTCCTGGACTTGTGGTAGTTCTTGGACTGCGGTTTGGCACCCTTGGCAAACTTCTTAGACTTTTTGCGGTTGGCTCGGTTGAGCTGACGCTCTGATGAGCGGTAAAACCGAGGGCATTCTTCTGTATTGCCTCTGTTGTCGGCAATGAAGTATTTCAGTCCCAGGTCGATTCCAATAGCTTGTCCAGTTGGTTCTGTCTCTACTCTGACTTTCACATCAATCGCGAATTGTGCGTAGTAGCCATCGGCACGACGTACTAATCTGACTCGCTTGATTTGACTGATGTCGTAGTAGTTGAGGTCATAGGTTCCCTTTAATTTAAGAGTGCCTATTCCTTTCTTGTCTGAGAAGGTAATTGCTTTGCGAGTCTGGGATAGTTTCCAGCCGCTGGTCTTATATTCGACCGAGCGGCAATGCTTTTTGAACCGAGCAAAGCCTTTCTTTCCTGGAGTCTTCTTCTTGCAATTGTCGTAAAAGCGAGCAATCGCACTCCAGGTTCGTTCAGCCGCAGCTTGTCTTGCCATTGAGTTTAGTTCGTTGGCAAAGGGGAATTCTGCTGCCAGCACGGCACAGTATTTATTGAGGTCAGCTTTGCCGACACCTTTGTTATCCATCCACAAGCGTAGACACTTGTTCTGAATGAACTGAGTAGTCCGAATCGCTTCATCTATAGCGCGATACTGCGCTTCTTTCCCCTTAGCTTTGAACTCGTAAACTATCATGGCTCGACCCAACTTCCACAGACTTATACTAACAAACGCGGTATAAGTTGTGAAGGGAGTTTCGCGACTGCGCTTCAATATCTATTAGACATCTCCGATAATTAACCTAAAATCCTTGTACCACGGTAGCTGAATCTTAATTTCCGGAGATGTCTTTACGGCGCTTTCCGATAACTGAAACAAGTGGCTTGTGTTGTGAGGAATACCACTAAGAAATTGACAACACCTAGGAAGGAATAACGAAAAGAACGTTAAATGCATTATCAATTTAAACTCATCAAGACCTGTTCAACTATTGTCGTTGCCCTTTGCCTTCTTCTAGTACAACCTGCTCTGGCTTTTTCCGATACTAAAAGTCATTGGGCAAATGCTTGCATTGACCAACTGGAGTCACAAAAGCTTGTCAGTGGTTATCCTGATGGACGCTTCCAACCGAACTCCACTATCACTCGTGCTGAATTTGCCGTCCTCATGCTCAATAGCTTCCCTAAAGCAGAAGTAAAACGTCCTGCGATCGCATTTAAAGATGTACCCTCGAATTACTGGGCATACAAAGCCATTCGAGATGCCTACCAACGAGAATTTTTTTCGGGCTATCCTGACGGCACATTCCAACCATCCCAACCCATTCCTAGGGTACAGGCTATTGCTGTCCTCGCCAATGCAGCTAACTTGAGCGTTCCCGAACAGCCAGAGCAAACTTTGCAACGATATTTTGATGACGCCCAGCAAATTCCCAATTATGCTAAAAGTGCGATCGCAGCAGCAACTAATGGACGTATTGCCGTCAACTATCCCAATGTTAGGCAACTCAAACCTAATCAAAGTTCTACTAGAGGTGAGGTAACAGCTTTTCTGTGCCAGTCCCTTCAGCTAGCCAGGACTATTCCCACCCAGTACATCGCTGGAGATAATAAATTATTTGCCATTGAGCCAGAAATGGGTGGAATTGGACCCTTTAGTAACGGTCTAGCTGTAGCATTAGTTAATGGAAAGTATGGCTATATCGATAAGACAGGTAAACTTGCCATTGCTCCCCAATATAAGAATGCAGAGTCTTTTTCTGAAGGATTAGCCGCCGTCCAAGTTGGGGAAAAATGGGGTTATATCGACACCAAAGGCAATCTCATCATTCAACCTCAATTTACATCTGCTGATTCATTTTCAGAAGGATTAGCAAAAGTTCGGCTTGATAATCAACTTGGATTTATCGATAAAACCGGAAAACTACTAGTTGCCAACAATTTTGAGAACTCTTACGGTTTTTCAGAAGGAGTAGCTGTTGTTTGGGTTAACCAGCAATGGGGTTATATCGATAAAACTGGAAAGCTACTAATGCCTCTACAGCCTCATGCATTAGGTTCGTTTTCTGAAGGATTGGCAGATATTAGTGTTAATGGGAAATACGGCTTTATAGATAAAGCGGGAAAAATTATTATTGAGTCACAGTTTGAAGAAGTAAGACCTTTTTCAGAAGGGTTAGCAGCCGTCAAAATGCGCGTCTCTGAATCCTCTTCTCAATGGGGCTACATTGACAAAATTGGGAAAGTGATTATCGAACCAAAATTTTTTAAAGCGCAACGATTTTCCGAAGGACTAGCAGGGGTACTACTTGATAACCAATGGGGCTTCATCGATAAAACTGGTTCAGTTATCGTTCCAAGTAAGTTTAGTGGGCCTATGTCTTTTTATGGAGATGCAGTGCAACCTTTCTCTGGTGGGTTAGCAATGGTGAGAATTGGGGAAAGGGCTGGTTTTATTAATAAAACTGGCAACTTTGTCATTCAACCTCAATTTCTGAATGCAACTTCCTTTGTTGAAGGGTTGGCACGAGTTAATGTGGGCGGAAGATGGGTGAGAGAGGTAGGAGGTTATGATTCTACTGCTAGCCCAGTTTTTTCAGCCAAGTTCGAGGGGGGAAAATGGGCATATATTAGCAATCCGGTTCGGTAGACGACTCCAATATCATCTAAATCTTGGATGTTTGATTTCTTCTGGCAACGACCATTATGAAGTTTGGCAGGGGTGACATTAAGATGCTGTCTGATAGATTGCAGGGCGATATCTGGGTTCGGGAATAGGCTTACCCTCCGCTTTGGCAGCTTCCAGCCAAGCCGCTTTAGCAATCAGCAGTTCGCGCACTGCTTCTTCAACCGTGGAACCAAAAGCAGAGCAATACTTCAAATCGGGAATATCGGCAATATAGCCCTCGTCTTCTTCACTGTAGAAAATGTTGATGTGATAGTCTTTCATTCTTCGTCCTCAAGAGTAAGCGCGTATTCTTCAATCAATCTGAGAAACTGGCGCACTTGGTACGGTACGGCCTTTCCTTTCCTATTCTGAAGGTTAACAATTTC
>DATNQT010000370.1:0-7992 GCA_036703885.1 Candidatus Sericytochromatia bacterium | reverse complement strand
TTCAAAAGGCGATCGCGGAAAATCCTCATCTACTACTTTAGTTTCTTGCAGACAAAGAACATCAACATTAGTTTCTTGTAGCCAATCCACGACATGAGTAAGGCGAGAGCGAATTGAGTTGACGTTCCACGTAGCGATTTTCATGAGGCTGATGATTAGGTTGAGATAGAATGCGATCGCTAAAATGTAAAACAGATATCCCCATCCAAGCAATGCCAGAGCCGCCATGACACTGAAAGAACTAGAGGCACAGCTACTTGCCTTAACTCCAGCAGAGAAAGCTCAGGCAATCCAAATATTAGCCCAAAGTTTAGCGAACACTTGGCAAGGAATAAGAAAGACTCCAGGAGTAATGGGTGGTGATGCCTGTATTAGACAAACTCGTGTTCCAGTTTGGTTGTTGGTGAGTTATCGTCATCAAGGGGCCAGTGATGCTCACATCCTACAAGGTCATCCAGATCTTAGTGCTAATGACTTAGTTAATGCTTGGGCTTATGCTGAGGCATTTCCTGACGAAATTGAAGCCGCCATCAAAAAGCATGACGAGGCGTAACTGATGGCGCGTCTGTATGCTGATGAACAGTTTCCCAGAGAAGTTGTGGAATTACTGCGCCCTTTGGGGCATGATATCCTGACAGTTCAGGAAGCGGGGAATGCTAACCAAGGGATTCCTGATGAAGTGGTACTATCTTTTGCTGTGAGCAATGACCGAGCCGTTTTGACGCTCAATCGGTTTGATTTTATCCGACTGCACAGAACACAACCTGATCACGCTGGTATCATTGTTTGCAAAGAAGACCAAGATTGGGAAAAACTGGCTATACGGATTAATGAGGCAATATCTACTGCTGAACCATTAACAGGCAAACTAATTCGAGTCAATCGTCCATCTTAGAGTCAGCAATACCGCGCAGGATGGCGAGGAGTTACCTTGGCTTCCTGTTAACTGTTATGTGAGATTTCGTTGGCGAGAAATAAACAGTCAATTCCTCTCTTCCTCGCTATCCCTACCCCTCCAACAACGGCTTCAGCGTCTCAGGGTCAGCAATACCGCGCAGGATAGCATTAGACCTGTCTTGAAAATGTCGGTAGGATATGAAATTAACTAATCGGCTGAGGGATAGGTGTGAGTTGGACTTGGTAGCCTAATGCTGTAGCACGATGACAAAGACGCTGGAGTAAACGATCTTGTTGGCGGGTATCAAGATAATTAACTCCTAAATCTCGATAAGGTTCATGCTTAGTAAGCATATGATAGAGAGCTATCAGAATCCGATGAGCCACAGCAACAATTGCCTTTTTATGTCCCCGTCGTGAGACTAAGCGGCGATAGACAGCATTCAGGTAAGAGTTTTTACATCTGACTGCGGCATTGGCAGCTTGTACTAAACGGAAGTTGCCCTCCTGCGGAGGCAACTTCCGGATAAAACCCAAGTCTGGTGCGAAACCCAGCCTTAGGTTGGAGAAATTACATGACTACATTACAGGCTGACTGGCTGGCTGACTGGCTGGCTGACTGGCTGACTGGCTGGCTGGGATGCTGAGTGAAATTGAGGTCAGTTGTGTCTTGAATTGCCAAAACAATGCCATTGGCTTTTACCCGTTCCACTGTGCTTTTCTGGTGAGCCATGCGAATATCATTGGCTTTGATGCGAGGCGATTTCCAAAATTCATACGTGGCTTTGGTCGCTGCCCAATTCCCACAGGCTTGGGGAACGCTTTCATTGGGCTGTGCTGCCAAGTCTTCTACCACGCGCACTAAACGTTTGTTCCGTCGCGCATCACCCAATTGAGCGTATTGCAGTTCCTGTGCTGCCCATCCTTCCATAGTTACTTAATATCGCCTTAACCTTAAAAGCACTTCATCGCTTAGATCTTATTTAGCAATCAGCAAGCTTCGCTTCTGCGATCGCTATTTGTTAAGAAAGATGTGGGTAATGCATAGCCCCCGATGGGAGAGGGGCTGGGGGTGAGGGCAAAGGCTCGATCGACAAACCTGATATGCTCCCATTTAGATGTATGTTGAAATAGTTATTTCCCCAACAAATTATCTAGTTCGTGTTGAAGATTGGCGGCTGAGTTATCAATCTCTTGTTGAGACGTTCCATCAAAATTTATACTATAAACTTTAATTTCATCTTGAACAGCTTTTCTCAATATTTTTATTTCTTTTTGTATGAATTTAATAGAAGTTCTGACTTGATCCTGAAGTAATTTGTCAGAACCTATACCTTCAACATCTTCCAGCCAATTTTGTTGAAACGCTTGAGTAATTTCCCTAAATCCTTGTTGAATAATTTTACTAGAATTATCAAATTGTTGTCCAATACCTCGACTTGAAAAGTTCGGACTTGTATCATCCTCTATAGCGTCTTGTTTCGCCGCTTGAGTCAAGTCTTCAATTTCGGTCTTGATACTTTTACCATAAGCTTTCACTAATTTATAAAAGTCTTTCACCCAAAAGAATTTTTCAATTTCAACTTGTTTAATTTGAGTTGCAGGGTGATTTAGAACTAACTTGTTGTGTTGACCTAGCAAGTCTGGCTTTTTAATAGTTGGATTGCAAACTTGAAAAACAGTTCCTGGTAAAAACTTCTCTCCTAACACATAAGGAACTAAATCAGCAGGATTGATATAATGAAATATCTCCACGCTACCTTGATATTTTTCAAATTCTTCCAATGAGATTCCTATAGAATTAAAAGTCACTAGACAATGAATATACTCTGGAACTTCTACGGTGAGTTGTTGTCCAACTTTTCCGCCTAAACTTTGACCCACTAGATCGGGTTTCATCACCGTAAAAGCCTTATTTCGTAGCCACTCTATCACGCCAGTTTTTTTTGCCGCTTTGAAATGCCAATCTGATTGAGCCATGACAACATCCGGAATATCTTTATAAGGCACAAATTCTGTGGGAAAGTTTTCAAATGCTCCCCAGTTACCACATCCTCGAACTACTAGAACGGGATGGTTTTCTCCAGAGATTGATACTAACCCTAGGGCATAAAATCCAGAAGCTTTATCTTGGAAAATCTGTTCAATGAGATACTTTCCTAAAATATTTTCTCCCTGATAATGTTTATTACTGTATACCGAATACTCATTACCTGGTTTAGCAAGTTGCTCATAAAGCTTGTCTCGATGATATTCAACTGTTTGGTGATTAAGACTAGACAATAACCTTTCTCCTAGTTCATGAACGGCTCCCACCTCAGCATTACCGAATTGCTAGCTGGAAGGCGATCGCATCTTGGTATAGGATACAGGTTTTAGGTCTTTTGTTCCGAATATTGATAATACTTAGTAGCTCGAAGTCATTTAATTAAACTAGCTGAAATTCCTTGAGTGCCGGGAAAAAGTTTTTGTTTTCATGGCTAGGACGGCTGAGTTTAATCAGGGCAAAACGCTGTTCTGGAGTTAATCCTGCCCACTGTTGAGACGTTATAGAGGCTCCAAATTCCTGAGCTTTCTCTTGAATACTGGACGGAATTGTTGTTGCCTCCATCCAAGCTGGGTTAACATCAACTGGGAGTTCTGAGGCGGTTATGCCAGTATGTTTTATAACCAATTGTTGTAAATATTGCGCGTAAGTTTGGATTTCTTCAGTTGTAAAACAGGGCATTTCTACCAGTGCCTCACGCTCTGCTTGAGTAAACTGATGCCAATGGGTCAATTTTAGCTTGATGCCACAAGTATCTAATTTCATCCGCACTTGCATAGGAATACAGCGCAGTGAGTCAACAAAGTCTGCTTCAAATTTAAAAAAATTAGCCATAAAAATAAAATTGTTTATTAGTCGTGTTTTTTAGGATTTGTGGTGCGGACGATCCAATAACTAATTGACAGGGTGAGAATAGCGATCGCTAATCCAATTATCTCAGTTCCTGAGGTTTTCTCAAGGTCAAGAAGAATGATTTTCCGAGCGATCGCAATTAAAGAAGTAACAATAACTAACTCGGCTAAAACAACATCTTTTCGCAGATAGGCAGTGATATTTTCCAGAAGTTCCAAGGCAATCAGGATATTCAAGAATAGCCCAAAAACTTCAAACAAAGTTTTATTAAAGAAGCCTAGGGGTGAGGAAAACAGTTCTTGAACCAGAATGATAATCAGGTCACCAACGGCAACCAGGATTACCGCTACCATCACTACAGAGAGGACTCTAGCGACCAAGCCCTCTACTTGCTCTATCCTGTGTAAAAAACTCTTGTTGCTACAAGAATCCTGGAATCGATGGAAAATTTTTCTCAACTGCCGCATTTTTTTGTAGAAGACAGCGGTCGAAACGATATTACCATTGAGCGGACTCGAAAGGTGTAATCCCCAGCTACATCTCAATTAAAGCTAACCTTCGCCAAAGCCGGCATTAACGATGTTTCATACCAATTCCCTAAATGCTTGATACAGATACTTTTCTTGCTCCCCCCTTGAGTTCGGGGGGTTGGGGGGTCGAGGTGTATCGCATCAAAAGTGAAATGGTATCAAACTGAAAGAGATGCTGAGAACAAACCCACTGGGGTAGCTGGGAATTGCCGAGCCCTGGCAATGGCTTCAGCAGATACGGGCAATAGTTGCACGGCGCAGGCTTTTAATTCAGGTTGCAGTGATTCGGGACAAGCTTCTGGCTGAGTGAGGGCATTGGCTTCTGCATTGTCCGCCCAGAGAGCGCCCCAGTGCATAGGGACGAAGACAGTTCCGGGTGCGATCGCCTTCGTTACTTTAGCAGGGAAGCGACTGACACCACGACGCGATCGCACCTCAACCAAACTATCCTCCTCAATCCCTAACTGCTTGGCATCGCGGGGATGAATTTCAATAAAAGGATTCGGGTACATCTGCTGAATTTTGGGGATGCGACCTGTGCGAGTTTGGGTATGCCAGTGACCATAAAGACGCCCATTTGTCAAGATGTAGGGGTAGTCGGAATCGGGCGGTTCTGCTAGCCCCCGTGAGTGATAGGCGGCAAATCGAGCGCGTCCGTCAGGAGTGGGAAAGCTTAAATTCGTGTAGAGTCGAGCGGGTTCACCGGGTTGTAGCTCTCCAGCATCTCGGCAGGGCCATTGAATCGAGCCGTCCTTGCGCAATCGTTCATGGCTGATACCAGTTTGGTTGCAAAGGCGATCGCGAGTCAACTGCACAAATTCCCTATACACCTGCGCCGAGTTAGTAAATGTAAATTTATCAGCGAAACCCAAGCGACGCCCTACTTCTGCAAAGATTTCCCAGTCAGCGCGGGCTTCCCCAAAAGGAGCGCGAAACGCCGGACACAGAGTCACCCGTCGCTCTGAATTAGTCATCGTACCTGTTTTCTCGCCCCACTGGGCGGCTGGAAGTAGTACGTGAGCATAGGCAGCCGTTTCCGTAGGGTAGTACGCATCTTGATAGACCGTGAAGGGCGATGCCAACAGTGCCGCTTTCGTGCGCTCCAAATCTGGCATACTCACAGCTGGATTCGTCGCGGCAATCCAAACAAACTTTACTTCCCCAGTTTCCAAGCCCGTAATCATGTCCCAAGCCGTTCGACCGGGATGAGGCGAAATCTGTCCCGGTGTCAGCCCCCAAAACGTTTCAAGTTCCGCTCGATGTTGGGGATTTTTGACGGAGCGATAGCCGGGAAGGATGTGGCACAAACCTCCAGATTCCCGACCCCCCATCGCGTTGGGTTGACCCGTGAGGGAAAACGGCCCGCACCCTGGCTTCCCGATTTGACCCGTCATCAGGTGCAAGTTAATTAGGGTACGCACCTTTGCCGTGCCTTCTGAGGACTGATTAACACCCATCGACCATAGGGAGAGAACGCGCTGAGACTCGCTCCAATATTGGGCAGCCGTTTCAAGTTCGCTTTCTGTAATGCCACACCGCTCGGCAACGATATCGGGTCGGTAGTACTTAACGACCTCAGCATAGGCTGGGAAGCTAGTTGTACAATCTTCGATAAATGCAGAATCAATCTTGCCCCAGCGCAGAAGTAGGTGGGCAATCCCATTGAGGAGATCGATATCCGTACCCGGTCGAATTGCCAGATGAAGGTCAGCCGCCTCAGCCGTGGGTGTCCGCCGAGGGTCTACCACAATCATCTTGACGTGGCGGTTTTTCTTATGATGTTTGGCGAGCCGATTGAAGACAATGGGATGACACTCAGCCGTGTTAGTGCCAATTAAAAAGGCACAATCAGTCAGTTCCAAATCTTCATAGCAGCAGGGCGGCCCATCGGAACCAAAGCTCTGGTTATAACCCGCGACGGCAGACGACATACAGAGTCGGGAGTTGGAGTCAAAGTTATTCGTACCCAGACAGCCTTTAAGTAGTTTTTGGGCGACGTAGTAATCTTCGGTTTGCAACTGACCAGAGCCGTACATACAAATCGCATCTGAGCCAGCCGTGTTTAGAGTATTCTGAAGACGGCTTACCACGCGCTGGAGAGCCTCTTCCCAGGTAACTCGCACGAATGGCTCATCCAAGGAGTCACGCATCATCGGATAGCGCAAGCGGCTTTTGTTGGTAGCTTCCGTAACGGTTGCCCCTTTCACACAAACCATACCCTGACTAGAGGGATGAGCGCGATCGCCCCGCACTTTCCAAATTGGTGTCCCTTCACTATCTCGATTAGTTTCCTTACCAGATTGAGCTGGGGGCATCACTTCCAGCCCACAACCGACACCACAGTAAGGGCAAAGGGTTTTTGTACTATCTGTCACCTGATAACCTCCATGATGCACCAACTAATTTGTTATTGGTCATTGGTCATTGGTCATTAGTAAAGGACGAATGACTAATGGCAAAAAACTGCTTATAAAGCTAGTTACCAAAATGTTTTCCAAATGACCAATGACTAATGACTAAGCTGCATCGTCGTGGGCATAACGCCGGAACAGGAAATCCAAAGCGTAGTTACGCAGTTCGTAGTACGTCGGGTCTTCCATAATGCGAGCGCGATTTCTGGGACGTTTGAAGGGAATCTCCATCACCTCACCAATGTGAGCGGCAGGACCGTTTGTCATCATCACAACTCGGTCTGCTAGGAAGAGAGCTTCATCAATGTCGTGAGTAATCATTAAGACAGTGACTTTATGCTCTCTCCAGATTTTCAGCAGTTCTTCTTGTAACTCTTCTTTGGTAATGGCATCTAACGCCCCAAAGGGTTCATCCAAAATCAAGATTTCGGGACGAATCGCTAAGGCACGGGCGATCGCAACTCGTTGCTTCATCCCTCCAGAGAGCTGTGACGGTCTTTTATCAGCGGCTTCGGTCAGTCCCACCATTTCTAGATGATGCCGCACGATTGCTTTCTTCTCACCGTGGGGACGGTTGGGATAAACCGAATCGACGCCTAAGTAAACGTTTTCATAGGCACTCAGCCAAGGCAGCAGCGCGTAGTTCTGAAACACCATCATTCGGTCTGGACCCGGTTCGGCGATGCGCTTATTTTTCAGGCACACTTCACCGTGGGTAGGTTGCGAGAAACCCGCCACCATGTTCAGTAGTGTCGATTTACCACAACCGGAGTGACCGATCAGGCAAACAAACTCGCCTTCTTGAACGGTGAGGTTGACACCATCAAGAACGGTATAGGGACCCCTTGGAGTTTGATAGACCTTAGAGACATCCTCAATCGTTAGGAAGGGAGCGCCTGTTTTGATTTTGGCGTCTTGAGCGAGAGTTTGTGGCGTGCGTTGGCTGTCAGTATTAAGAGCTGTCATAATGTCCAGAACAATGAAGAGTTGAATGTCAGAATGTGTGAACCGATGAAGGGTCATTGGTCATTGGTCATTGGTTCGCGAGCAAAGGACTAAGGACTAAGGACTAAGAACTAATGACTAAGAACTAATGACCTATAAGTCTTAGGCAACTGGCATGGCACGGGCATCAATGTCAATTTCTTCGATACGAACTTGGCGCTTGATTTCCAGGCTATTGAGGTAACCAATCGGGTCATCTGGGTCAAAAACGCTGCCGTCAAACAATGTGAGGGAACCGCGATCGCGTCCG
>DATNQT010000369.1:0-9331 GCA_036703885.1 Candidatus Sericytochromatia bacterium | reverse complement strand
CTTTGTCTAACACTCGTTTGAAGGGAGCGATCGCAGTTTCGGATTGGTGGATACAATAACAGCAATCGCTCACAAGCATTACTTGTCCAGAGGGGGCAGTCTTCAAGGTGCGATCGCACGATTGCAGCACAAAGGCTTGATTTATGGTGCTGAACAAGGCTATCGACTGGCTCTACCTCTGTTTGCATTGTGGCTTCGCCAGCGCTTGAGTTGATACCAAAGTGTGCGGGAGCGATCACCATTGAATTAGCACAACAAGGAGCCAAGCGTCTGTTGTTGGTGGCACGCGATCGCCAACGGTTAGCAGAAGTAGCAACCCCAATCGAGGCACTTGGCGTAGAAGTCGTAATCCTAGCTTTGAAAATATGTGATCGCCGCTGTATCTTGAAGATGCAATGACACTAGCTTACTAACTCTACTTCCTGTTTTCAATCTCAGCGATCGGTAATAACAACGTCTCCTCAATCTCCTGTCGCACCTCACGGCTCACATAACAATCGATATTCAGGCAATCTACCAGTAGCTTATTCGCCTGGTAATACTGCTTCAATAATTTCTTCTGTTCTTTGCTGAACTGCCAATTGTAACCAACATGGCGATGCTCGATCAGTATAGCTCTCAACGTCTCAGCCCAAGCCTGACCATTAACTTCCCACCATTGCCTAAATTTCCACTCATTACTATTTAGATCAGGTAATTGCTCCTTAAGTTCTTGCAGAGCTTTCCCTAACTTAGGCTCAAGAATAAAGGCACGTTCGCAGGCAAGGAAAAATGCTCCTTTAAAGGCATAGGGATGATAAGTTAGATTGAGATCGAGAGCGCGATCGCAAGCCAGAGAAAGCAGGTCATCCAGACCAACCTCAAGAGTCCTGATATTACCCAACTTGAGGAGAATTAAAAGGTCATAGTCAAGAGTGCCTATCAGTTCAGAATCTCGGTAACGGATTGGATCGCGCTGAGGGTGATGGTCGCGAACCAGGTTAAAGTAGAAAGCGCGAACAGCGGCTGGCTTATGAGAAACCTCGACGCCAAAAGACTTATTTCTTACCCACAGCAAGAACTCTTGTAACTTCTCATCGGCGGCTAATATTCCATCGATTCGCTGTTTCATTAATCGCAACAGGTAATTCGCTTGCTGCAACATCCCCACTGTTAACAAAAAGATTTCCCGCCAGCTTTTATCAGTAATATGACTAACTAAACCTTGCAAAGCCTTTTCTAACGCTTGTGGATCAGAACTTTTTACAATCTTTCTCGCGGTGAAATACTCCTGAAACGTAAGATGAGAAAAAGAGTAAATGTCCCTAGCTTGCTCCACCATTAGTCCATGCTGCGCCTCTATTGATTTGAGTACGGCTTCACTATCAAGCAGCAAGGTTTCTGGGTCAGTTTGAGCATCAGGAAGATTGCGGATAAACTCAATAACATAGCTTCTAAAATCTCTTTTCGTAAAGAAAAAATCTCTCTGTTCAAACGTAGTCAGAGCAATCTGACTGAGTAAATCTTTTTTCCGCTGCACCGATAGATCTCTGTAAACCTGATCTCGCACAATCCCACGCTTGGCATCCCATTTTCTCAACAAGGTAGCAATGCCTCGCTTGTATAGCTCTGCACGTTCAGACGGGAAGTCTCCCGAATCTTCAAATTCTAATAATAACAATGTCAGAAGTAAGGGATTTGTAGCGAGTTCCCTAATTGGCAAATCAGATTGCAGCTGTTCCATAAATCGTTCAGCGATATCTGAATTTGAGGCTTTTGCCTGAAACCACTTCATCGCAAAAGTCTTAATCTGCTTGTAATTAAAATCGGCAACTTCAACCTCGGTAAACTTTTCAAACATATACTCCTGTGCGGCAATCCGACAGGTAATGACAAATCGATTAGTATAATATCGCTGGGAAAACTCTTGAATTTCTTTGATGACTCTTGTGGCATCTTCTTTTCTTATTTCATCCAAGCCATCAAATAAAAATAATGCTTTACCTTGCTCAATCACCTCATGAATTTGATTGTTTCTAATGCCACCAAATAAAAAATTAGTAATAAATTCAAGGCAGCTAGGCTGCTGTTTCGCTTCAGCGAAGTCCCTAATAGTAACAAAGATAGGAACAAGATTACCTAATAAATCTCCAGAATTGCACTGAATAGCTAGATACTTTAAAAAAGTTGTTTTTCCTGAACCAGGTTTGCCTAATACCATGAGCTTAGAGTAATGCTTGACAGCCTCTACCCCTAGGATTGGTTTTTTAGTAATTGTATTCAGTCCAACGCCCTCAAAGCGATGTAATGCTGGATCAAACTCTTTTAGCAGTTGAGTAATTTTCAGCCGCCTAGCCCCAGTAAGCTGCTCCAGGAGATGCAGGTTAGTGTAGATTTCAATTAACCCAATGGGTTGGGTCATATCTAGCACCCGTATCGTGCCGCATCGCTGTTGAATGCTAGGGCGTACCTGCTTGCGGACATTTTGCACTAGGGTGTCAATATCAAGATTGGTTTTACCCTCTTTATCCGCTGGATTATGTGCAGAAATTTCTTCCCAATCCAGTTCGAGCCGAAAGCAAATTGCCTTAAAGATGTAAAGCTCAACCGCCTCACCTTTGAAAAATCTCCAAATTGAATAGCGAGTCTTAACACCTACATCAGCAGCTAGCTGTTTCTGAGTTAATTCAGTTCGCATGAAAGCTTGTTTGGCTTTTCCAATACCTTGTTCAGATGCAGAGACAGATTGCCTTACCATCATTCACCTACACAGCTTTTAAAGATTTCGTAAAGATTTTGTTAAGTTTAAAGATTCTGTAAATTTTATTGAATCAATGACTAAACCAAACAATACCTAAACATTGCCCAAACCTATCGCTAGAGTCCGATTGTAATCCTGGAGAGTAACTGGATTTGAAATTAATTATATTGAGAAAGCTCCCATGAAAACTGTCTTAATTGTGGAAGATGACCCATTAAACGTTACTGTTTTTTCGAGGATTTTAACCAGGCGAGGTGGGTTAGCGGTAAAGCATACTGAAGACGTGGAAGAAGTCCTACAAATTGTCCAATCGAAAGAAGCAGACATTATTCTGATGGACATCGATCTGGCAAACAGTTACTACCAGGGCAAGGCAGTTAATGGCATCGAGATCGTGCAAATGCTGAAAGCTAATCCCCAAACTGCTACAGTGCCAGTCATTCTGGTTACAGCCAGGGCACTAGAAGGCGATCGCGAAAATTTTCTCACGCAGAGTGGGGCAGATGGCTATATTCCTAAACCTGTAATGGATCAACAACAATTTGTGGCTCAAATCTTGGCAAAGCTACCAAAGGAATAACTGCTGTTGCTATGTTGAAGTCAATAGACCTGTCTTGAAAATAGAGGCTGAAACAACACTAAATCGTTCCTATCCCTATTTTCATCCTTGGTTGTGAGCCGAAGGCTCATGGTCGTATCTTGCAAAAATCAAAAACCTTGCTCCAGATAGGGGGGCATATGAAGGGGAAAAGGGGAAAGGAAAGTTCCCTTTGCCCTTTCTCCTTTTTCCTTTTCCCTACTTCTGCAAGAAGTCTAATCAACTGAGCACCTCTGTAACTTGGGCAGCAGCCGCTAATCCAGAATTCATCGCATCTTCGATCAGCTTGCCTCCACACCAATCTCCACAACACACTAGAGGCAATGGTGTTGCCGTAGAAAGACAGCTTTCCTCTAAGGAAAAGCTGGGAAAAGCATAGCGCCATCGGTGAACTTGAAACCAATCTGGTCGATCGAGCCAAGGAATTAGCAACTGTGCAGCACTTGATAAGAGTTGCTGTCCCACTGGTTTTAAATCCTCCGCCTCCAGGTAATTTTTGGCAAACTCAGCCGTACTTTGTAGGACAAAAATCGGTAGTTTGGGGTTAGGTCGCTTGCTGCTATCTAAGCCAACCCAAGCTAAATCAGGATTATTGGATAAAGTACAAGCTTTCCAAGTAGGTAGAGAAAATTCAGGCATCTCCTGTAGGTTTTGATAACCAGCGATGACGCTAAAACAGGGGTCAAACTCGACAGAACGCAAGCTATTTAGAAATGCTGGTGGCAAGCCCACTTCTCCCAAAGGTTCCAGCAGCATGAGCGCTTGAGGTGCTGGAATGGCAGCTACCACTGCCCTCGCAATCACTGGGTTAGATGTTTCGTCAGTTGAATCGAAGTTGAGATGCCATGTTTGTTCCTGTGTTGGCATTATTGTCTCGACTCTTCGGTTGAGCCAAATTTCCAAATCGCTGGCGAGAAATTTGGCAACGGCTGTCATTCCCAGAGGTGCTACGTAACGGGTAAGCGGTGAGTGAGACTGACTCGTGACTTCAGACTCCGGTTCTGCCGATTTTAGTTCGTAAATAGTATCTGTCCAAGCTTGGAGGATGCCGCTTTGTACGAGTGTGTCGATCAATTGCCGCAGTAACTTTCCTTGGGGTTCCAGATAGCGCACCCCATGATCGGCGCAGGTATCGTTTAGCCTTCGCGTCGCTACTCGTCCCCCAACACCACGAGACTTTTCCAGAATGACTACACTATAACCAGCTTGCTGTAACTGTTGGGCACAGGTAAGTCCTGCTAGACCCGCACCAATAATGGCAACATCAAACACGACTAATGCTCCTGAATGGCTTGAATTTGATAAAAGTAGAATAATTGACAATACTGAATCTGGGGTTGTGGAGGGAACGACATTGGATGAGCTAAGAGCCGCTTTAGAGCTGGCTACAGAAGAAGAATTACAGCAGCTGACAGAAATTCTATTTCGCCGGAAGTTTAACCCACTAGATTACGTTCAGACACCTGACCCGATCGAAATCCAAAGTCAAGACCGCGAGGATCAATTGGATGCAATAGAACAGCGGTTTCGCTTTCTTGCGGCAGATGGAATGACGGTGTTAAGAGGACGCACTCGCGAATTCACCTACCGACAAGCGCTAATTCAAGTTTGTCAGTACCTGAAGATTCCTTACTCCAAAAAGCTGGCAACCACCGATATTGAGGAAGAAATATTTCTCAACTTGATGGGTCGAGCCTGGAAACGTCTACCTGCATCAGAGAAGAAATCGCTGACAGTTCGGGTACAGCGATCGCTGCGAGAGTCTAATCTCTCAGAACCCTTACCCATCCACATACAGCACGACCCAATGGCTATCCTGCTCAAAGGCGGTAGCGCCCTGGCAGTAAGTTCGCTTCTGAAGCCGATACTACTGCAACAGATGGCTCATCAGTTTGCCCTTCATTTTGCTCGCTACCAAGTTGCAAAAGAAACCGTCGTTCGCGGCGGCATTGCAGCAGCAGCAGAATTTCAGAACTACTTAGTGTTGCAAACGGCAAAGCAAAGTATGGCAACGAATGCGGCTCGTTATGGTGCGACCCGGAGTGTATTCGCTTTCCTCGGCCCCGCATTATGGGGCTATTTCTTTGCTGACCTGGGTTGGCGAGCGATCGCTACAAATTACGGTCGCATCATCCCTACGATCTTTGCTCTGGCACAAATTCGTCTGATTCGTGCTGAATGCTGGGAGCCAGTTTGAAGAACGTTCTCAATCGAGAGAGGAGAGGAAGACTCAGCATCCTTATCCTCACTACCGGAGCTTTAAGCGGTCATTGCTCCGGCGTAACAGCCTCACTTCTCCCTCACTCCTCACCACTTTTAACAAAGGAGTGAGGAGTGAGGCATCGATTTAAACCTCAAGACAGACTAAATCCCGCTTCTCTCACAAAAGCGATCGCTCAAAACGCTTTCACTCAACATCCTGAACGGCGCTTGCAACCAGCTTGGAATTGCGCTCAATGGGGGCTGTTCTTATATCCCTGGATGCCAAATTTCGGAATTGTCGGGCTGTTGTTAGCTGTAGCGATCGTTTGGAAGCAACAGTACTGCACTATTATTCGACGCCCCCTAAACTGGGGACTAGCAATCCTTAGCGGCTGGCTGATTATCACCTGTTGCTTTGCCTATGACCGCCCATCCGCCTTCTTAGGTTTAGCCAATCTATTGCCGTATTTTATAGTTTTTGCGGCTTATAGTACCCTGATTCAGTGTCCTGCCCAACTGCGACGGTTCGCAAGGATTCTGGTGGTTGGTTCATTGCCTGTAGTAATTCTCGGCTTTGGGCAGCTCTTTTTAGGATGGAGTGGCTTAGAGCAGTTGCAAGGGGTATTTGGTTGGGTTTTGGAAGCTAAAGGTAATCCTCCAGGTCGGATGGCTTCAGTGTTTATGCACGCCAACATCCTTGCAGCTTATCTCCAGATCGTTTTTATTGTGGGGTTAGGTCTGTGGATTGAAGAATTTAAAGCTTGGCGACAGAGCCCGAATCAGTTCCAAGCGAGTCAATTATTGTTTTTAAGTGCCGCAGTCATTGGCAATGCGATCGCCCTTTTCCTGACCAATTCTCGCAACGTGTGGGGTATCGCTTTTGTCGCTTGCCTTGCCTTTGGACTTTACCTAGGTTGGCGCTGGCTCGTACTGGGAGTCACTACGGCGGCGAGTATCATTCTCTGGGCGTCCTTTGGTCCCGATTTTGGTCGTCAATCGCTGCGGAACATCGTTCCGGCTTTCTTCTGGGCGCGACTTTCTGACCAGATGTATGCTGACCGACCTGTAGCTTTGATGCGGAAAACTCAATGGCAGTTTGCTTGGTCGATGACTCAGGAGCGTCCTTGGATGGGTTGGGGATTACGGAATTTTAGACCTATCTACGAAGCCAAAATGCACCTTGGGTTAGGGCATCCTCACAATTTACTACTAATGTTGATGGCTGAAACAGGTATCCCAGCAACACTGTTATTCTGTGGTTTAGTTAGCTGGATTTTGGCTCAAGGTGTCTTGCTCATCCGTGTCTGGTCAGATATCGCACCAACCCCCGCCCAGGATAAGTATCAGTGGCATCAAGATAAATTAATTCTTTTCACATATTTGTTAGGCTTTGCGGGCTGTACCCTATTTAACTTGCTGGATGTAACGCTGTTCGATTTGCGAGTGAATACATTGGGTTGGCTGCTGTTATCAGCAATTTGTGGGGTAGTTTATCAGTACCAAGGAATTCTTCTTTGGCGATGCTTTGAGCAAGCGGCTAATCGAGATTAATGAGCAAGTCTACTAAAATGTGATCGCCATTACCAATTGATTGAATTCTTGCGATGTTTCGCGTTAGTTTGGTGCAGTATTGGAGCATACCATCAAACGAATAAGATGCTATGTCTGTACCGAGTTATTTTTCTCGTGTTGCGAAACTATTGATTCAATCGGATTATGTTAATCCGAAACAGATGCAACAGGCGATCGCCAAATTCCGGGAATCGGGCAAATCGATAGCACAAGGCGGTCTGTCCTTAATAGAAATACTCGAATCTATTACCCAGAGATCGCTGCCAGAAAATTTACGGCATCATCTACTGCTTAACTTTTCTTGTTCTTCTTCTTCCTTTGCAGAAAAATTGGTTCAGTCAGGTTATGTTGACCCTGACCAGATGCGGCAGGCATTGGCAGAAACCCGCAATTCAGGAAGACCATTGACCGAAATTCTCGAATCGATGTTGGGGCGTCAGTTTCCACTTGACTTACTGCGCCAGTCTAAAAAACAGCTACTGTTTGAACTAAAAATTCTTTATGGAGTTGAATCGCTAGATCTGCAAACTATCGAGATTAATAGCCAGATCGTTGGTCAACTGCTCGATACCCTAATTCCTATTGATATCTGTAGTCGCTATCGCTTATTGCCACTTTTGAAGAAAGATACCCAGCCCCCCACAGTCTTAGTGGCGATGGTTGACCCAGATAATTTAGACGCCCAGGACGATCTTACCCGCATCTTGCGACCTCAGGGAATCGGCTTGCAGAGGATGGTAATCACCCAGGAAGACTATCAGCAGAAGATTTCTAAGTATCGCGATGAAAAACTAGAACGCGATCGCCAGGAAGAATTCAATAAACGCATTGATGTCTCTCAAGACTTAGGAAGTTTAGAGGGCGAACTGGGAGATGTGCCAGATGATGAGGTCAACGACATCGGTAAGGCTGTAGAAGATGCCTCGGATGGTCCAATCATCAAGCTGGTCAACAGAATCCTTGCCCAGGCACTCAAAGAAGGGGTGTCTGACATTCACGTCGAACCGCAGGAAAACACTTTACGCATACGTTTCCGGAAAGACGGGGTGCTGCGCCAAGCTTTTGAGCCTTTGCCGAAGAAAATTACGTCATCTATTTCGGCTCGCTTCAAAATCATGGCAGATCTGGACATTACAGAACGACGACGGCCTCAGGACGGAAAAATCCGGTGGATGTATGAGGGTCGCAAAATTGACTTTCGAGTCAGCACGATACCCAGCCGCTATGGCGAGAAAATTGTGCTGCGAATCGTGGACAACGAGGTCACGCAGCTGGCTTTGGATCAGTTGATTACAGACCAAGAAACGCTACAAATAGTCAGGAAGATAGTAAGCCGTCCCTTTGGTCTCATCTTGGTGACCGGACCAACTGGCTCTGGTAAAGCGACCACTTTATACTCAATGCTGGCAGAACGAAACGAGCCAGGAGTGAATATCTGTACAGCGGAAGACCCGATTGAGTATTCGCTACCGGGAATTACTCAAGTGCAGGTGCTACGCGAAAAAGGAATGGACTTTGCCTCGATTCTACAGTCTTTTCTGCGACAAGACCCAGACATCATTCTAGTCGGTGAGACGCGGGACAAAGAAACAGCCAAAACGGCTATGGAAGCGGCTACTATAGGTCACTTGGTACTGACCCTGTTTTACTCGAACGATGCGGCTAGTGCGATCGCACGCTTAGTCAAAATGGGTGTTGACCCCTTCCAGATTTCCGATGCGCTGCTTGGAGTAATTGCCCAACGCTTGATGCGGCGCGTTTGTAAGGATTGCCGCGTTCCTTACCAGCCTAGCTCGGCTGAACTCGCCCGATTTGGTCTATCAGCGTCCAATGGGGGCAAAATAACCTTATATCGAGCCAACACACTGCTACCAGAGGCTATTGCGGAAGCCAGAACCAAAGGAACCCTCTGCAAAACCTGTAATGGTATTGGTTACAGGGGACGTGTTGCCGTCTATGAAGTCATGCACGTTAGCGATCGCATCCAAACGTTAATTGTCGAAGGCGCTTCTACAGAGCAAATTAAGGAAGCCGCAGTAGATGAGGGGATGACAACCTTATTAGCCTATAGCTTAAATTTAGTTCAAAAAAATTACACCACACTCGACGAAGTGGAACGGGTAATATTCAATGATTCTGCTCTAGAGGCAGAACTCAAAGCTAAACGCAAGAGTTCTCCAATCCGTCACTCTTCCTCTGATGCTAATGTGGAAGTAAAA
>DATNQT010000368.1:0-13078 GCA_036703885.1 Candidatus Sericytochromatia bacterium | reverse complement strand
GTTCGCAACTTTAATAGCAAGCAACTGAAAGTTAATGATGCTTTTGGTAGCCCGATTGAAATTGCTGCCGTAGTGGTGTGGCAAGTTGTAGACTCGGCTAAGTCTCGATTTTCCGTCGATGACTACGAGGAATTTATTGCTATCCAAAGCGAGACAGCGCTTCGAGCCTTGGCAAATCGCTATCCTTATGATGCACCCGATGAAGCGTCTATTCCTTCTCTGCGCGGCATACCTGATGAAGTTGCTCGCGAACTACAAAAAGAAGTGCAAGCACGGTTGGAAGTGGCTGGGGTTGAGGTACTAGAGGCGCGGCTTTCCCACTTGGCTTATGCTCCCGAAATTGCTCAGGCGATGTTGCGTCGCCAGCAGGCACGGGCGATTATTGACGCACGGCGGCAGATAGTTGAAGGTGCAGTAGGGATGGTTGATGAAGCGCTAAAACGGTTGAGCGAACGGCAAATCATTGAGTTAGATGAAGAACGCAAAGCGGCGATGATTAACAACTTGTTGGTAGTTTTAACTTCCGAGCAAAATACGCAGCCAGTGATTAATACGGGTAGCCTCTATACATGAGTCAGAAGAAACGATTCTTACTGCGTTTAGACTCTAAGCTTTACGAAGTACTAGAGAAATGGTCGGCTGACGAATTGAGGAGTGTGAATGCCCAAATTGAATATCTCTTGAAGGAAGCAACACGTAAGGCGGGAAGATGGAAAGAAGATAAGCGAACTGCTGGAAGCAGTAGCGCTGACGCTCCTAACGCCATTAACACATCGCTAACGCGATCGCATCAGCACACAACTGAGCCAGAATTGGAAGAAACGCCAGAAGACATGGCTAAGACAGATCAAGTGCAGCAGTAGGGAATCTATCTCGCATTCTACGAGCCAATCTGAGAATGCTACCCTACAAATATCGAGAGCAAGAGGCAACCGATGACCGCCCTTATCCTCAATTTAAGTCCCACCATCGAGCTAACTGATGAGCAGTTCTTTCAACTGTGTGTGAATAACAGAGATTTGCGACTTGAGCAGACGGCAGAGGGAGAATTAATTATCATGCCACCTACCGGATGGAAAAGTGGAAACCGCAATAGCAGACTAACGCAGCGGCTAGGCAATTGGACAGATGCTGATGGTACAGGGCTGGCTTTTGATTCTTCAACTGGTTACATTCTCCCCAATGGTGCAAAACGTTCTCCAGATGCCTCCTGGGTGAGTCGTGAGCGATTAGAAGCCCTGAATCCAGACCCCACCCGATTTCTGCCGATGGCTCCTGATTTCGCCGTAGAGTTACGTTCTGCGAATGATGAATTGAGGACTTTGCAACAAAAAATGCAGGAGTACATTGACAATGGGGTACGTCTGGGCTGGCTACTTGACCCTCAGAATCAACGGGTGGAGATTTACCGTCCCGGGCAGGATGTGGAGGTGCTGCAATCTCCGGCTAGTTTGTCAGGAGAGGATGTGCTGCCGGGATTTATGCTGGATTTAACACAGATTTTAAACTAGGCGATCGTGACTTCAAAAGCAGAAAATAAAGACCAACAGCATCCTCAAGAACGACGCGACACGGAAATTGTCGATCGCCTTTTACGGGAAGAACCGACTGATTACAACTACGCAGAACTCGCTCGAATGCGAATTCGCTATCGTGGCTTTCCGGGTGCGAGAACCATTCAACAAAACCTGGATGCCATTCTCCAGCGATGGCAGCTAACAGAAGAACAGCTTTTTGAGAGAACTCGCCAGCTTCATGCAGCCGCTAAAGTTTACAAACGTGGCGACTCTCAAGGGCAAGATGACTGGAGTTAAGTAGGTTAGGACATTAGGAACTGGAGACACTACTCAGCACTCAGCACTTTGCTATTAAGTCCTCGTGGTTATTTAGGTTGAGCGACATACTCAGAAGTAATCGCTGGTGCTTTTCCAGCTTGCACCATACCTTGATAAGTTAAAGCTGCTGCTTCAGCACGAGTGAGAATTTTATTGGGTTCTAGTCTCTGACGATTCGGGTAATTGACTACAAGACCTGCTTCTGTAGCTGCTGCTATTATGTTGGTCGCATAGTTGGGAACTTGGTTAGCGTCCTGATAAGTCTTTAAAACTTGTTTAGGATCGGAGCCTGGAGTTAAGCCAAGTCCTTTTGAAAGAGCGGATAAGGCTTGTACCTTGGGAATTGGCTGATTAGGTCGAAACTCATTCCCAGGATACCCACGCAAAAAACCAGTTCGGGTCGTTTCCTGAATGGCTGATGACGCCCAAAATTTGTTTGGCACATCTTTATAATTTGGGGCGGATACAACCACTTTTTGGTCAAAAGCTTTTTGTAACTGAGCAGCAAATTGTGCCCTTGTCACTGGTTGATTGGGGCGGAAAGTACCATCTTCTCGAAAACCAGCGACGATACCTCGTGCTGCTAGGGCTTCAATGTAGGGACGCGCCCAGTAGACTTGTGGAACATCTGGAAAGTTCACAGCTTTAGCAGCAGTTGAAGGTCGCTTTTTAGCTGGGGTTCCTGAGGCAGCAACAGGCGGGACGGCAACAACAGGAGGAATGGCTTGCGATACCTTTGCCGATGTTACTGGTGTTGTTTGTGTTGGCGTAGCAGGTGCGATCTCTCCTTGGGGAATGGCTTGGTTTCCAGCTGTGGAGACGGGTTGAGGCGTAGCTGGTAAGCGATCGCCTACTATGGGACTAGCTGTAACGTTCGGACTAGCTGGAGCAGTGGTTAATGGCTGGGTTAAGCCTCCCAGACTGAACCCTGTGTCCTTTTGACGCAGTACTCCCATGAAAATCGTACCAATAACAGTGAAGGCGACGACAACACCAACTAACTCATCAAAACCGAGAGGGGAGGGGCGGGGGTCAGGTCGTAAATTTGTCATCTGCACTTCACCTAACTAGTGATACCAATCTCTTTAATTAACTGACTGGAGAGAATTCTACTTTACCTGCTTCTGGTTTTAGTTTAGCGGCAAAATGCTTCTCAATCAGTGTTGGAACTTCTTTCGGGGCAACCCCACTATAACGAGATTTATCCGGCATAAACACTACACAAGGCCCACTCTTGCACTGCTTCATGCAGCCAGTACCTTTGATAGCCACTTGGTCTTCTAATCCGTGATCGCGTAAAGATGCTGTCACTGCTTGACAGACTTCTCCCGCACCCCGCTTGCGGCAAGAAGATTTTTGACAGACCATTACACAGGCTTTGGTTCTAGGTGCTGTACTGGGGGGCTGGAAGACGTTTTGTTGTTGCTTCTGAGGAGCCTTTAAACTCACCTGAGCAGCTTTTAGCTTTAGTTCTCCTGTTTTATCTTTGTACTTCTGTTTCCCAGAAATCTCTATCCAGTCTCCGGGCTGGAGCATCTCACGCAAGGAGCCGCGTAACTCTTTCGAGAGCTTGATGTAGCGTTCACCCTCGGCTGTGGCTACCCTTAAGCGTTTTGGTTTTTCCTCAATATCACCAACAAAACCAACGAAGCGCCCTTCTAGACTGAAGTTTGAGACTTTTTCTGGTACTTTCAATTTTCCTACGTCTCCATCGTACATCTACCTATAAAACTAACTTAGTTGATAATAAATGTCATCTAGATTAATTTATTTTTCTTTAAAGAGCTGAGATCTAGGGTCAGCTTTAACCACTAAAACCTTACCAGTTCTTCATTTGTATGCCAAAAGGGGATTTACCACTCCAGCTAGAGCGGCTACAGATGAGAGATTTATGCAGTTCTGAGCAATGTAAATAGGGAAACCAGATGTTAGTGGCGGGAGCGGAGTATTGGCGCTTTAGCCCATTCCCTGAGTACGATGATCAGAGTTCTGATTAATTTGGGACTGAGTTAGGGATTCTAGCTGTTCGTCTAAGCCCCGCAGCAACTGGTTAAGAGCTGGTAAGGTTTCCAAGGGCATTGGATAGCGACCGGAGCGATCGCGGATTTCGTTTAACTTTTGTTGTAGCTGTTGAGCCAGATTTAGTGCATCCTGACTTAGCTTCTCCAACTGTTGGCGCTGGTAAAACTTCAACGCCACTCCCCGCAATACCTGAAGCGTCGCCTCTTCTCCGTGATTACTAGGCATCACCCGCAACCGTAGCAACAGAGCTTCTTGCTGATAGCGTCGCTCAATTTCCACTTGCTTGGGTTGTATCACAGGGAGCAGTGGCAAGTTCACAAGGCGCTTGAGTTCAATAATTAAACCTTGAAATACTGGTAAGGTTAACCCTTCTAAAACAGACTGCAAAACACCGTCTTGGCTCCAGAGAATGCGACCTCGCTCCGCTTGACGCTCAAAATAAAGCCGACCAATCCCACTCATCAACACTCGCCCCAATAATTCCTGCAATAACTGCTTCGGGGGTAACGTTGCAATAAACTCAATGGGACGGGACAGATGAATCGCTTGCACTTCCAGTGGTAGCAATGTCCCAGCAGCGGTAGAAACTTTAGGTGTCCGTGTTACAGCTGTGCTAGACACGGGTTCTATCACTAAACGCCTTGCCTCTGGAGGGGTTTGAGGTGGCGCTACAGAAGATTGGCTACTAGCTTCCTCCAACGCTGGGGAAAGTGGGTCATCTGAAAGCTCGTAGTTAGCGACTTGAGAATCATCTAAAATCAGCGTGGCTCGCTCAGACTGGGGAAGGCTGTCATCTTCCTGGGAGGCTGGTTTTCGGGGTGACAAAGAAGTATGGGTATAGTTCAAGTACGCCGAAAGCATTGACTGATGAGTCTCGGCAGCAATCTGTTCCGTCTTGAGGGAGCAGTTCAGGTAGGCTAAAATGTGACGAACATAATCTAGGGCAGAGCTATCTTGAGGCACTACCATACCCAGCTTGAGATGTTTTCCTTCTAAAGCAAGAGGTAGAAATTGATAGTATAAGCAAGCTTCAAAGGGCAAAATACTATCAATCAGCCGAAACATATGCTCAGTATTTACGCCAGAAAGATCTGAAGCCTGAGAGGGGGAAGACTTCAGTTGCGGGGGGATTTCGGATTTGCCTGGGTTGCTGGGTGAGGGCATCATAATCATAATTTCTCTTTCCCTGAGTAGCGGCTGGTAGAGATGCCCCAAGAGCGCAATTTCTTACAATTACTTAATTAGGGGTTAGAAAGGAGGTCTCCAGGCGTGCCCTACTGAAGATTTCGGGCGGGATTGTTGGGTAAAAAGACTTGGTTTGAAGAGCTTCCTTGCTATTTACCTATGCTTAAGAAGCGCTTCGTAGAGCTTGAGCTGCCAAGTAAAGTTTACTCCATTCACCTATGACCTGGTTAATTTTCAAGTTTAAATCTTTGGCGATCGCTTCAATGGGTTTTTTGGCTTTCAACTGCTCCAGCAACTGGCGTTGCTCGATCGTCAAGCTATCCCAATATTGTTGCCACTGCCCCGGTGTGAGTCCTAAACTATGATCCTGTAATGAGTTTTCCAACCAGCTAGCCACTAATTCCGGTTTTTCCTTAATGGAAAAAACACGAATCGCATGATAACTAATTTTTTCTCGTAGTCGATAGACTTCTTTCACAGGCTTGTTTAAGGCGGTGGCAATCGCCTCTTGAGACTGACCTTGAAGGTAAAGTTGGAGCCATCGTGCTGCCTCAGGTCCCAAATTTTCCGTCAGATAAGCCTCAAATTCTTTACGTACAGACAGCCGCAGCGTTTGTTGCTCTTCCCAAGCTTGATCGTCTTGATAATCAGCAACTGCTTGGCTATCTAACAGACTGATGGGTGCATCGGTGTCTTCTGGGGTCACTTCCTCAGAAACAACACGCACCAATTCTCCTTCCGGTACATGGGTCATCCCTCCTCGCTGCGATCGACGCAGGAAGTTAACAAATCGATACACTAACAGGGGTTGATTCCGAATCGGGCGCATACAGTACTCCTCAATGCTGGTCAGCAATAAGGCATCGCGGAGACGTAGGTCATCAGTACACTGGGCAATCCAGGTAATTTGTTTTTGAATATAGCGATCGCTATTTAATAATTCCTGAATAACTTCTTGTAATACATCGACAACCGCCCGTTGGCGATCGCGGCTTAGGGAAACCCAAGTCCGGATTTTATTGCGTAATGTAACCAATCCCGCTAACCGGGATGTCAAATTGCGATATGCACGTTCTGGTTCTACTCCCAGGTAGCGCTGTCGCAAAATCCGGTAGCGATAATCCATTGCTTGGTTTAAAATCGCCAGCTGGTTTGGCAACATCGTGTCAAACCGATCCGGGTTCTCTCCAAGTAACCAACGGATAATACTTTTACTCGTAGCTGGATTTTGGGTTGGGTAGTCGCTCAATAGGCGATTTTGCCAACTTTGCTCCAGCTTGTCCGCCAACTTGATCATGAGATTGTGCTCCTCAAACCCCTGCTTTAAAGTTTGCATGACAACCCTCTCTATGCTGCACTGAACTTTGATAGCGGCTTCCACTTATTGGAACATTTCTAGCTTTAGATAGAAGTGATCGCTCTCCTGCAGCCTTGTTCTAATCGTCACACCCACGGCTTGACCCAGAACAGTTGCTAAGTGCGACTTGGATCAGCAATTCAAGTGTCTCAGATCACAGGTCGGGGAGATTCACCCATCCGGGCTAAATGTTACAGTTTCTAAATTAGAAACAGCGCTACCATATACCTCTCACGAACGCCGATAAAAATTATGCAGCCCGAGCAAATTGAGCGGCAGTTAGAGCAGTTAAAAGAGGCTCACCAGTTGATTCTCAACCAAGTGGATAATGCGATCGCACTCGTTGACTCATCGCACCATCTGGTTCTGTTCAATCAACAATTAACGCAAAATTGGGGACTCTGTGCCGAGTGGTTAGCTCAAAAGCCTTCATTTCAGGAGGTGTGCGCTCAGGTTGTTGCCAACGGCTATTGGTGTCAAGCCCAAGCCGAACAGTTTCAATCTCTCCTCCTTTCAGATGGGACTGCAAACCTTTCCTTGTCCCTAGCACAAACCAATGGCATTCATCTTGAAGTTAATGCCACCGTCACCTCCACGGGCGGGCGCTTGTTCACCTTTCGCGACGTTACTCTCAAAGAGCGAGCGCGACAGGAAGGAATGCTCATGCAGGCGAGTTTAAACGCCGAAATCAAGCGCCTGCGATTTTTGTTGGAGCTTACCGAACGGATGCAACCTGCCCGTGACTTGAAAGAAATTGGAGAGTTTGCTCTTTCCTACTTGGTGCAGACGATGGGTGCAGCATTTGGGGATGTAAAGGTGATTAACGGTGAAGAGGAAGATGCCTATGCTACTGTTCTTACCAATCAAATCTCAGCACAGTTCATTGCTACCTACGGCACGGTGGCAGTCAGCGAGATGGAAGCCGTTCTGAATCAAGGTATTCCCTACGGTCAAGGGCTACTATGGCAGGTTGTAGCAACCGGATTACCTCTGTTTGTTGAGGATTACAAAAACCATCCCCAGGCAGTCGAGGGGTTCCGTCATCCCAGCATTGGTCAACTAGGGATTTTCCCGATTCCTAGTGCCACTGGCAAGATCGTTGGCGTCTTGACATTAGAATCTCGTTCTGAGGAAAAACTTCAGGACGCTCCCCAACAGGATATGCTACTGGCGGCTTGCCGAACACTGGGAATCGCCATTGAACGCGCCCAAGATCAAGAACAGCTCCGTCGAGCTAATGAGCAATTAGAACGGGCTTCTCAGTTAAAATCAGAATTTCTTGCCTCTATGTCCCACGAACTGCGGACACCTCTCAACAGCATTCTGGGATTCTCAGATTTATTGCAGCGCAGTGTTAGCGGTTCTCTGACCCAGCGCCAGCTTAACCATGTCAAGGTAATTGAAACCAGTGGTCAGCATCTGCTGCAACTGATTAACGATATTCTCGACCTGTCGAAAATTGAAGCAGGTAAAGCTGACCTTAACCTGACTTCTGTCTCGATCCAAACCCTGTGTCAGCAGTGCCTGAAAATGATTCAGCCCCGTGCCGAGAAGAAACGATTGGTACTGTCTCTGGAACTCGACCGTTGTGTGAATGAGGCAATCTTAGATGAACGACGTGTCAGCCAAATCTTAATTAACCTCCTCTCTAATGCCATTAAATTTACCCCAGAAGAGGGAAGTGTGAAGTTGGGAGGACGGCTGGCTTATGGTTGTGAACTCTTACAGGAATTTCGCCCCGATCGCAGTCCGGTCAATTCCAGTACGCCTTATCTGTGCCTAGAAGTAGTAGACAACGGCATTGGGATTCCCGAAGACAAGCTGCATCTACTGTTCCGACCGTTCCAGCAGATCGACTCTTCCTTAACGCGCCGTCATGAAGGCACTGGCTTGGGTCTTGCCCTCACTAAACGGCTAGCAGAACTCCACGGCGGCACCGTTTCTGTGGAATCTCAAGAAAACAAGGGCAGTAGGTTTCGCGTCTGGTTGCCGTTGACGGAAATGCGTTCGACTTTAGCGGATGATGTCCTGTTGAGTAATTTGCAACAGGTAGATTCGTCATCACTTAAAAATAAATTATCGGTAGGAGAGGGCAAACGAGTCTTGGTTGTGGAAGATCACCCCTTCAACCAAACGCTAATTTCTGAAGTGCTGGAACTTGAAGGATATGTCCTAGAGTTGCTCGATGACGGTCAAGCCATGCTGGAAAGGCTTAATTCGCCTTCGGTAACGCCTCAGTCGCTACCACACTTAATTTTGATGGATATCCAGCTACCAGGAGTTGATGGGTTTGAGCTAATTCGACAATTGAAAACTCACTCCCTCTGGAAGAGAGTACCAGTGATTGCGGTGACGGCAATGGCAATGGCAGGCGATCGCGATCGCTGTCTCGAAGCGGGTGCCGATGATTACTTGAGCAAACCTTTAGACTTGGAAAAAGTGCTTACCACGGTGCGCTCTTTTATGGAAACTGAAATTGCTGCTTTTGATTCTCAACTTTGAACCTCGTAAACAAACAAGTTTTGAGAATCTTTCACTTATTTATCTTCATCCACTTATTATTTTTAATAGTTTACAGGACTTCTTCCCTAGCTCTAAACAGAAGGATACACTGATAGAAGAGGCTATAGGGGTATGAAAGGAAGCGAAAAATGCAAATGAAACGGATTACGAGCTATCAAGCCTTATGGAGACCCCAGGATAATAAAGGTCACTTTTGGTTTACCTATTTTGATGGCGATAGAGAACGCACGATTGACCTAGATGCAGAAAGCTTCCAAATTCTTTTGGAGATTCTTAACACTGACAAGCCGATTTTCGGTGACCACACGACAGCCTCTGTTGCTGTGCATTCGGAAGCAACGGAGATAAAGGTTGGGGCATGGGCATAGCTGAAGAATTTCCTCAACTCTAATGATTCTTGCTGCCACAGAGATTTAGGACGATTAGGAGTAGAACGGTAATTTCAGCTTTTCTACCAGTTAATCAGTCTAGTCAATAGTTTATCTTTGAAGGTTGCACGAGCTTAGGGTAATTCAAGGCGTAACTTCGAGAATCAATGCTCCTAATTATCTCTATTAAAGTGCAATACTTCTCTAAATTAAATTTTTTCACCCGTCATACAAAGTATGACTTGTATTACCTATTTTATACTATTTAAATTCCATTAAATCCATTTCTCTATTCAATACTCAACACTTTTAAGCTAACAACTATGCAACTGAACTCTCCTACCCCAAGTTCGTCAAAGACTGAAGATGTGACAGGATCTTTTCCTCCCTCCGAGTTCTACACTTGGGGGAGTTATCGCTGCGCTTACGAACTCTATCCCTCAGAGTATTCAACGCATGACAGTAGCATTCCTCTAGTATTACTGCATCCGATTGGTGTAGGATTATCGCGCTGCTTTTGGCATCGCTTCTGCGGCGAATGGCGTCAAAAGGGTTATAACAATCCGATTTATAACCCAGATTTACTAGGATGTGGCGAGAGTGATATGCCGCGTGCTGCTTATACGCCTGCTGATTGGGCGGAGCAGTTGCAGTACTTTTTGCAGACTGTTGTCAAAAAACCTGTAGTTTTGCTAGTGCAGGGGGCTGAGTTAACGTTGGCGCTTGCTCTTTTGCAACAGTATGAGTCAAATTACATTAAAGGCTTAGTACTGGCTGGACCTCCGGCTTGGGCAGTGATGACTGAGGAGAGTCCGACTTGGCAGCAAAAACTGGCTTGGAATCTATTAGACTCTCCTCTGGGTAGTGCATTCTATCGCTACGCCCGCCGTCGTCAATTTCTACGGTCATTTTCAGAGCGTCAATTGTTTGCCGATCGCTCAGATGTTGATGCTCAATGGTTGGATACTCTCTTAGATGGTGCTGTTAATCCTGCCAGCCGCTATGCGGTTTTTTCCTTCCTCGCAGGGTTCTGGCGACAGAACTATGAAGAGGCGATCGCATCTATTTCTCAGCCGACTCTTGTAGTCGTAGGAGAGAAAGCAACGAGTATCAGCCGACAAGGGCAGGCTGAGACACCAGAGCAACGAGTAGCACAGTATCTCAAGCACCTGCCTCAAGGTCAGGCGCGTCAAATCTCTGGTCGTAATGTTCTACCCTATGAGTCAACGGCTGAATTTGTTGCGGTTGTGGCTGAGTTTATGAACCTGCTAAAAGAATCACCATTTTGATGGTTCGGAGGGAAATTAGCTAGAAGCCAAGCCTATTGGCTAACTTCGCCCCGACCAAGCCATCCTTTTTTTTACCTCAAACTCCCTGAGGATGAAGGTATTTATCAAGAGCCTCGGAAGTACCGATTAGTTTTCCATCGATAAATACTTGTGGGACTGTTGTTGCCCCTGTCACAGCCCGTAGAGAGCGAGTGGTGATATTTTTGCCCAAGACAATTTCTTCATAATCTATGCCGCGTTCATTGAGAGCCGCCTTGGCACGGGCACAAAAAGGACAACCGACTTTGGTAAAGAGTGAAACCAGTTGTGGCTTAACCGCTTCTGGGTTGATGTATTTGAGCATCGTCTCAGCGTCAGACACCTCAAAAGGGTCGCCCTCAACGTCAGGTTCGATAAACATCTTTTTGATTTCACCATCGGTCACTAACATTGAATAGCGCCATGACCGCTTACCGAACCCCAGGTTATCTTTGTCAACGAGCATTCCCATCCCTTCGCTGAACTCACCGTTGCCATCAGGGATGAACGTGATGTTGTCTGCCTCTTGGGTTTTCTTCCACTCATTCATCACAAAGGTATCGTTAACTGAAACACAGATAATGTCATCAACACCATTTGCTTTAAATGTCTTAGCTAGCTCGTTATAACCCGGTACGTGTGTAGATGAACAAGTGGGTGTAAAGGCTCCGGGTAGCGAAAAGACGACTACTGTCTTACCCTTAAATAGCTCATCGGTTGTTACATCAACCCATTGATCGTTAGTACGGGTTCTGAAAGTAACATTGGGAACTCTTTCCCCTTCGCGATTTTTCAACATCTATTTCGTTCCTTAAGGAGGTAAAAGCGTACTCGTTATGAATTCATTATAAATACTGTACTCATAACGAAAATGATTTGGCAAGGAGGTATCGCCAAAATCTGAACTAAATTTTCTGAATGTGTAGTCACGTTCAGGGAGATTCCTGTAAAGGCGATCGCTTCCCACTCTTTGAACTCCAAGCTACTCAGATTGATCAGACGATTCTATTCACAACCTGAGGTGGGAGAACGTTAGGCGGCGAGTGCGATACCATCAAGCCTGTAGTAAGTAACACATACCTCTACACTATGGAGCCAGATACTCTACCTGCAGAGCTAATTCTGACGCATCCGCGTCAGAGCCTGGGAAATGTCCAACTCGACTGGACACCTCAACCCGGCAACTATCTCGATTTTGAAGGTCAAACCTACGCCGTTTTAGAGCGCCGCCATCGCTATCTCCTAAAATCAGGGCGCTATCGGTTACACAAAATTGCCCTTTACGTACAATCTGCAAAACGCCCGACCGAAAAAAGTTTAATTGAAGGACGTTGGGTGATTGGTGATGCCAACTGCCGCTTCAATGCTCACTCAGAACTGATTCGTTGTGCCGTCAATCCAGAAGGACCCTGCGATTCTTGCCGATTCTACGAAACCTCAACACCAGAACTTCAAAGCTGACCCTTATCTAGAACCTCACCCACCACTAAACGCATCCCATTGGCAAAATCCCAAGCCTTCTGAACTCGTTTGCCAGCTAGCTGTACTTCCTGCAATAGCAACAGCCCCTCGCCCGTTTGAATAATTGGGCCAATTCCCTTAACAACGCTCATTACTTCTCCAGGACGCCCCAAATTTCCAGATAGAGCAGACCATTGCTGATCCAGCGCTTGTAACTCTGAGGGCAACTGGGGGAAGTAAGTTGAGCCGAGGGGAGCGGTGGCAATAATTTTTAAAGATTTATCCCGAAACGACGCTACACAGTTGGGGTGAAAGCCCCTTACCTGATTGTGTAACTCAAGGTTGGAGCGTGACCAATCTAGGCAAAAATCAGACTTTTGAATGAGTGGCGCGTAGGTTGCTTGAGATTCATCTTGAGGAATCGGTTGAATTTCCTGGCGTCCCAGCTTGAGAAGCGTTTCAATCAACAAATCCGCTCCCAACCCAGCCAGTGTCTCAGCCAACTGCTGGGTGGTGTCCAATAGATTGATGGGTGTGTAAGCCTTGAGTAGCATCGCACCCGTATCCATCCCCGCATCCATCAACATTGTTGTGATGCCAGTTTCTGTTTCACCACGATACAGACACCATTGAATCGGAGCAGCCCCTCGATACTTAGGCAGGATTGACCCATGAACGTTGACACAACCTAACCGAGGCATATCTAAAATTTCTTGGGAGAGAATCTGCCCATAAGCAACGACAACAAAAACATCAGCAGCAGCTTGCCGTAGCTGAGTGAGTGTTTCGGCGTTCTTTTTGACCCGCTTGGGTTGCCAGACTGGTAGTTGATGCGCCAGAGCAACTGATTTTATGGGTGAGGGGGTTAGCTGGTTACCGCGTCCGCGACGCTTATCCGGTTGGGTAACGACACCGAGAACTTCACATTCCGGATGGTTCAACAAGCGTTCTAAGGTGGGTACAGCGAACTGGGGAGTACCAAAGAAAATAACTTTCATTTGGGAATGGGGAATGGGGAAT
>DATNQT010000367.1:0-6224 GCA_036703885.1 Candidatus Sericytochromatia bacterium | reverse complement strand
GGTGAAGGTGATGCTGAAGGTGATAGTGAAGGGAGTGGAGGGAGTGGAGGTAGCGTAGGTAATACCTGAGAGGGTGCAGGTAAGCCTGGAAGTGTTGCAGAGGGAGATGCAGACGGAGATGCTGAGGGAGATGCTGAGGGTGATCTTGAGGGAGATGCTGAGGGGGCAGGTGAGGGAGTAATCGTTTCAAATGTAACAGAGCGGCTAACTTCCTCCCCTGCTGGATTAGTTACTTTCAGCGTCAGGGTTTCGCGAGTGGGTTGTTGACTGAGAGGATAGGAAATAGCTCCGACTGGCGGGACGGTTCCTGGTGCGGGAAGAAGCTCAACTTTAGTTCCTTTGCCGCCTTGCACTTGCCAGGATAAAATCAGATTGGCGATCGGCTTTTGGGGATTAAGAGCAACTAAATATTTACTCGCAGCATCCTGATTATTTACCTTCAAGTAAACAATCTTAAGCGGTATTAAATCGGGTTGAATCTTAATAGTATCCGTCTTGGCAGAAATGGGAGGTTCCGCTTGTCCTTTCTTGGGAACTCCTGTTAGTTCAAAGATATAATTCCCAGCTTTGCCAATACCAGTCTGCACATCTTTGCAGATCAGTTCTTCTTGAAGTTTGCAAAATTCCTTCAGTTCTTTAGGTAGTCCTTGACTGAAATCTAAACGCTTTAATTCACTATTCACGGAACCATCAGGTGCTCGACTAACCAGTTTTAACTCTTTAAGTTGGTTAGGATTAGTAATCTTCCAATTCAGGAGAATCGTATCGCCAACTACAGTAGTTACTCCTGATGGCTGATTACTAGCTGCGTTTGCCGTCTTCAGGATACTAGCTTCTTGGTAAATAGGTTTGGTTGAGAAAAATTCGCTAATCTTTGGGAGGTCTAAGGGCTGGATTTTAATCGGATTTGTCTTTATAGAATCTACTGCTGTGTCTTTTCCTCTTTTAGAAAAAGCTTTGAGTTCAAATGTATAATCACCCGCTTGACGAGCCTCTGTTCGCACGTTTTTGCAGGTTAATACGGTTCTGAGAACACAGAATTGTTTTAGATCGTTCGGAATGCCTTTGCTGAAATTGTAAGATCTGGGTTGAACAGAAGCCGTTCCATTCGCTGATAGACCTGTAACAGAGAGCGACTGTAGTTGTTCGGGGTTGCGAATTTGCCAATTCAAGCGAATGAAGTCCCCATCAACTTCTCTGTAAGACGGGTTATCTGAGGTGAATTCAAGAATTTTAGGTGATGCGGGGGGTCTGAAGAAGAACCACCAAATCAGAAAAGCGATCGCAGCCAGTGTACCCAAACCAGTCAGGATGAGCAACAACAACTGCCACCAAGCTCGTGGTTCCCATACCAGAGTCCCCCTTGGTAAATCATTAGGTAGGGGCAGTTGCTGAGTATCTTCTAGTTCAACACCAAAGTTGATGAGTAACCCACCCCCGTAGAACGGGCGACGCCACCACTTGGTAGGTTTCACCTCTAAGGAAGCTCTCTGTGTAGTTCCCGGCAAGATTTGGACTTGGGTCGGTTCTAAGGTATAACTACACAGTTCATCCTCTTCAAGAGTGATAGCGCCGATAATCACCTCGCGTACCGTGTTACCTGAATTAGTCAACCTCACCTCGAACAATCCCGCCATCCGTCTCACCTTACCGATGAGGGTACGCAGTTCCACATTCAGCAGGTAGATGGGGAGAATCTGGAGGTACACCACATCCAGCAGCACCAAGTCGGGATTGTTGGCAGAGTGTACACGAATTGTGGGAAAGTACCTGTCAGCCATTGCTTGGAGTGGCGGATTCAACAATACCAGGATTTCCCCCTTGGCTCCGGGGTTGAGGTCTAACCCATTGCCAGCAACCACCAGTCCGGTTAGCTCTAAACCTTCGGGATAACGCACCGTAAACCAGCTTTCGTCCAAATCCGGGAACGTTAGCCAAAAGCGGTCTACTCGGTCAGAGCGGTTATGAACGATAACTGACACTTGCAGGACTTGTCCAGGTTGGATGACGGCAGGCTGAATAGAGCTAGTAGCGGGTGCAAGTGTAAAGGTAGGGTCACTAACTCGGACGGCATCTTCAATGTAGGGCAAAACCTGAAGCCGTTGAGTGTAGCGAATCGGCGTATCTTCCGGGTAGTGTTGCGGCGCATCCACTACGAGTAGATAGTTGTAGTTACCTGGTAAAGCTTGAGGTGGCACTTGAAACGCGAAGACCACCTCACTGGTAGATTGAGGACTTAAAGCTAGCCGTTCGCGGTCATTCTCGCACCACTGGCGCAGAGTGGGGGATACTTCATCAATGTAGATGTCAATTAATGCGCTTTGATTGCCCTTATTACTCACCGTCACGCGCAACTCAAAGCTCGACCCAGCACTGACGGCGTGTTCTCCGGAAGGATTGGGGATAACTGCCAAAGGACTACCCGGAGCCAGAGCTTGCTGGATAGTCTCAGAAAGCTGCTTAATACCCTCTCTAGAGGCAAGGCGAATCCGATAACGGGACTCTCCTGCCACTTCGCTCTCCTGCACGAAGCCCCGCTGCATCAACTCGTACAGCTCGAACAGGGCATCTCCCTCATCCAGATCGGTGCGAATTGCTACTTCTGTAACGGTAGAATCTGACTGAGTCATCAGCCATTGAGCAATTTTCTGCTGGGACTCAGGTAGGTCGATAAGGTCGCTCGGTCTAATACCACCTGCTTTATCAGTCGAGGGGTCTGCCCTCGAAGAACTCAAATCGTACTGGTTTTTTACCATATCCCTCCTATGAAAATAGCGAGTTGGGAGTTGGGAGTTGGGAGTGGGGGAAGAGGACTATTTTCATTTTCGGTGGCGGCGAATCCGCCATGATGCCTACTAGAAAGTGTTGAGTATGGAGAGAGACTTTCATTCTTTGCAAGTACAAGTCACTGGATACTTCTGACCTCCAAAATCCAAAAGTTTCTACCTACAAGCCATATCGCTTTCTTTGACTCGATTGACGCGAACGTGACTATCGTCAGCGCCGCTAACTACGAGGATATCTTCCCCATCTAGGAGCAGGTCAACATCTTTAAGTTTTGTCGAAAACTTGGCAATTTCTTTGCCAGTGGCGCATTTCGGGTCAGCCCTACCTTCTACACCGAGAGGCCAAACCACTACCCGTCCATCATCCCCCGTACTAGCTAGATACCTTCCATTGGCACTGAGGGCAACCGATCGCACGGGTTTTCCACCGTGACCCCTAGACCATTCTTGAATTACTTCGCATTTCACATCCTTAACTAGACATTGGCTCATATCCCAAAGGGTGATGTAGCCCTGAGTATCGGCTACTGCCATTAGATTAGGCTTATTGGGAGCAACCGCAAGGCTTAAAATGTAGTCATCTTGACCGCCTGGACGGTACGGTACTAGGCGGACTTTATTCGATGCCAAGTTCCACACAACTAATTTATTGAACCGTCCTGCGATCGCCAGATTCGTATCTCCTCTACCAACTACTGCCAGATCGTACACCGCAAAGCCCGATTTTAACGTAGCAACGGGTTTACTATTACCAGGAGTATTGTCTAACAAGTCGCGTTCCAAGTCCCATGCCAGAACCAAATCGCTGCCGTGGCTGCTGAATAGATAACGGGAATCTTTCGTAAACTCTAGACCTAAAACACGGTCATCTTTCTGATTAAAAAAGGAATCTATCGGCTTCTTCTGCTCTCCTAATACATTCCATAGTTGTATCTCTCCATTCTCTAAACCGGCTGCTACCAAATCGTTGTTGACAGGTTTATAGCGAACGACCCGCACGGCTTTACCTACATCCGCGAATACCCCTCTTGGTTGGAGACGATTGCCTTGAACGCGCCAACTGCGGATAGTTTGGTCGGTGGAACCACTAATAACGCGATCGCCTATTCCATTGAAGCGCACGGAGGTGACAGAACTTCTGTGCCCATCAAACGGACGCAAAAACCACCAAAATAACAGCAGCAGTACTAAGAGTCCTCCGGCAAACTGCAACCAAACTGGGGTAATCGGGAGGACACGCAGTTCGAGAGTTTGGGTGTCATCTCGCACTTCCAACCGTCGATCTGGCAAAATTGCTGTCACGTCTAACAGCAGTTTTTGAGGGAGTCCCCATCGAGGTCGCGGTTTGCTTGCCACTAAGAGTGCTTTGCTCGTTTCGCCGGGATTCAGCGCTATGTCGGGAGGAGTAACCTCGAAAATACATTTTTGTTTGCTTTTCCACTCCACTTCAACGCTAGCGGAAGAGCGTAAATTACTAGCGTTCTCGAATTCCAATTCATAGGTGGCAGGGTCAGAACGCCGTGATGGTAACCAACCTCCTTTGGGTGGAATGGTTTGCCGTTCGGGAGTGCAACTAAACTCTACATACCCCGTGGGCAGAACTTCCAGCGTTCCTTGTTCGCGGGCAATTGAGCCTTTGTGATGAGTCGCTTCAATCGCGAACGGGTAGATCTGACAGGGGGCAAGAGTGATATCAGTTGGGGGTTTACACGAGAATGTTACCTCGCTTTGTTCCCCCGGTTCTAATTGGAACCGTTGTTCGGCACCATCGATCAACCAGGAAGGTTCTACCCCCAAAAAACTGAGTACAACATTAGTCGTTTGTTGGTTGGGGTTGTGGATGCGGACAGGTATTTTGACCAGTTCTCCAGGAACAGCCTGGAATTTTTGTACAGGTAGGTCAAGTTTTAGTAGTTTAGACCCAAAGCCTTCTTGAACGACTAGACGTACTACTAGCCTTTCCTCATGCCGCAGTTCTAGAGAGAAGACACGGACTGTGAGGTTCATGATGCCTACAAATCCCGGTACAGGTGTATCGGCGATCGCAACATAAAACTTAGTACTATCGCCGGGTGGTTTTTTTGCACTCACGCCAGGTGAAAGACTGTACCAAGCAAAACCCGGATCGGGGTTAGCACCAGCAGCGACAATCTCCAATTGAAACGAAGCAAAGCGATCACTGTCATTATTAACAGTGACTTCAAAGGTTGCAGGAGAGCCACCAGGTTTAAATTTGAGCACCTGCACGGAGGCACTAGCACTGATAAGATTGTCCGCCATGAAAACCAGGTATTTTATTGAGGTGTGTAAGCAAGCATTGGGATTAACGATTATATTGGCTAACTCAATCCTTTTGCTTTATTCCTTATCGTTTCTGCCTTTTGCTGCAAAGCTTTTAAGTAAGCTATCTCTGAGTCTTTAGATTGGGCGCGAGCTTTCATCTGCTCGCTCTTAGTGCGAAGTTGCTGCAATTGTTGAGCAAAACTTTGCTCGCGCTCAGAGATAGCATGAGTCATTTGCTTAAAGAGTCGTGCCAACTGCCCTAATTCATCAGATTTTCTAGCTGCTTTCTCCAAGCTTTTCATATCAGACTCTTGACTTTCGTCAAATTGCTCGTTACTAATTTTCTGAGCTAGTCTTGCCATTGGTTTAATCGGCTGGATTACTGCCTGCTTTAGCAAAAAATTAATTAACAAAATGACCACAGCAAAGATTCCAATAAAAATTCCCATCACTAAAGCTAAATATTGATGGGCGATGCCAAACACTTCTTCAGATGGAATATAAAGGGTTTGGACACCAAGAACCTTATTTAACTCCCAGCCAAAGCCATTTTCTGAACCATAGGTGGCTATCTGACTCTTAGGGGCAGCTTCGGGAGTGCTATGACAGCGTAGACAGTTCTGTTTTGTAATAATAATTGGATGAGTTGAATAAAAAACTTGTTTTCGGAATAAATTTCTAAATCCTGATATTTCTTTAAGCCCCGATTCCTTCCGAAAACGCTCTACAATATCCGCTTCAAAATTATCAGCTTTGTCTCGTAAATTAGTAGGATTTAGTAAAGCATCTTTGTACAAGAAATCTTTATATTCTTTATTCTGACGGAGACTCTCAAAAACTTCTCTAGCCGCATAGCTGGGTATGGCTTGAGGAAGAAACCTAGGTGAAGTTTCTTGTTTTGGGGCGACTAGGGGATTCACCTGAGTGTCGGTGTAATTTCTTACTGAATTAACCATTTCCATGAGAATCCGTCCTTGAGAAACCACATCAGTTTCAGCTTTATGCTGAGTTGCTTGCGACAAAATTACTCCACTGATGATGATGGCACTGATAAAAACTATTGAGAGAAGTAAGGTAAATCTAGGCGCAAGCTTAAGATTATTCAACATGACAATTTAGTTGCCTTATTCATTCCAATTGGTCAAAGACGTTTTT
>DATNQT010000366.1:0-6313 GCA_036703885.1 Candidatus Sericytochromatia bacterium | reverse complement strand
GTTTACTTGCAAAGGTGACATACTCCTGAGCGCTCCTTTAGCGTCAACTGATTGTGCGATCGCATTGACCATAAGAAAATTAGCCTGTGCAGGTAGGCTTTATTTATGTAGACGCAGATTTTAGGAGACTATTGGCGAATTTAACAAAATACTGCTAGAAATGATCAAAGACTGGTACCAAGTTGCGTTCCTACGTAGTACTTTCTTTCTCCCTTGTCCCCAAGAGTCCCCTCGGAAGCTCCAAGGAACTCGCCACTGACCCACCACCAAGTATGGGACAACCAGGTGTAGGGCGTGTCATCAATTAAATCTAGAAGGCTGTCAGAACAGGGCTTTCATAGCTATAAAGCTCAAACAAGTCTGAGAGCCAGAATTCATTGCTAGTAAGGGATTTGCAGCTAATTGATGACACGCCCTAGTCCCTTTTTAGAGTTATAAACTCGCACTAAGCCTAAGCGAGTTTTCAACTTATCTGTCTTTTCCAGAGTTGTCAGGTCAATAATCACCTGTAACACTGGTCGGCGTCCTAGTCGGCGTTGAGACAGGATTTGTTCAAGATCTGCACTTCTCGGCGTTTTAGGAGAAATGACTATGGCCTTCAGAATTTTAAGTTTGGATGGTGGCGGTATTCGAGGAGTTGTTTCTGCATACATTCTGCAAGAAATTGAAACAAAACTTAAGGAGAATAACAAACCGCCTTTACGAGAACATTTTGACATGATTGCCGGGACTTCTACCGGCTCGATTCTGGCGGCGGGAATTGCACTGGGCTATCAAATGGACGAATTGATTGGGATCTATAAAACGCGAGGCTCAGAAATTTTTCCTTACCAAAAGTTGTTTGATATGGGGCGATTGAAACTATTGTTCAAGTATGGTCTTTCTGCCCCAAAATTTTCTAATGAAGGGCTAATTAACGTCCTGAAGACTGAGCCAAGATTCCAAAAGCCCGATGGTAGCTACATTACCATCCAAGAAGCAGGTCAAGATGGAAGGAATCCCATTGTGTTGATTCTTGCCTATGACACAAGGTATCGCAATACCACCTTATTCACTAACTATCATACATCAGAAGAAGGGAACCGATGGTACGACAATATACCCTTGTGGCAAATTTGCGTTTCTTCTGCCTCAGCCCCAACTTTTTTCCCAGCTTACGAACTAAAAAACTATGAAGAGAACAAAGAGGAAAACATCAAGGAAGAATGGAGTTTCCCCCATGTTGATGGCGGCGTAACAGCTAATAATCCGTCTTTGTGTGCCATTGCCCGTGCTATTCAGTTAGGTCATAAGTTAGAGGATATTTCTGTGTTGTCAATTGGCACAGGTGAAAATAAGAAACCTCTGAGTTTTAATAAAATTGAGGGATGGGGATTGATTCAATGGGGACTACGCATTTCTGATGTGTTTATGGAAGGTCAAGCTGAACTTCAAAGCCGCATTTGTACACAATTGATGGGAGGTGCTACTTCGCGTCGCTACCTGCGTCTACAATTTGACCTTAATAGAGCTTTTGGTGATCCGAACAACTATTTAGCCCAATCTCCCATATTGTCCAAGAAAGAACGACGCAATTTCTGGACAAAGGAGCACATTCAAGAATCAATGGACGACGCCCGAGAAGATAACATCACTAAGTTAGCCAATGCCACTAAAGAATACTTGAGTCAGGGAAATGTTTTTGAGAACCGATTTGAACATTATGGCAGCGTTGGGGATGAGATTGAGCAATTTATCTTAGAAAATACCGAGCCACGAAAGTGTATTAGGAAACCTTAATTCAGTCAAAGAAAGGAAGGAGAGTGAGACTCGCCCACTCTTCTATCTTTGAGTGCAAATTTATATGAGGGTTTGTAGCTGGCAAAGTATTAAACCGAACCAGTTTTTTGAATCAGTCCAGACTTGGAGTGGTTTTAGACCCTTCGCCTGAAGTTCTTCTTGCACAATGCTTAAATCAAACTTGCGGGAAATTTCAGTCATAATCGTTTCACCGACTTCAAAATTAACGGTGAGGTCAAGAGCTTCTAACCGGACAGTATGTGCTTTTAAACTCCGCAAATGCATCTCAATCTGATGCAACTTTTCATTATAAAATGCCCAATGTTCAAATAATTGAGTACTAAAGTTACCCTCAAAACGCTGATTCAGATGCTCCAACATATTGAGATTAAATTCAGCGGTTACTCCTTGGCGATCATTATAGGCAGATTCCAACAAATGTTTAGGTTTTTGCAAGTCAACTCCCAATAGAAAATACTCGCCAACATTGAGAGCTGCTGTGATTTGTGAGAAAAAGAGATCGCATTCTTGGGGAGAGAGATTACCTAAAGTACTCCCTAAGAAAAAAATCATCCGTGTCGGCAGTTGAGCTGGCGCGAGTTGTTGTAGTGCCGCCTCATAGGTACTGACTAAACCATGAACCTGAAGTGAAGGATAATCTGCTAGTAGTTGCTTGGCACTGCTTTCAAGAATTCCGGCACTGACATCAATCGGTACGTAGTGTAACGGATAGTCTAAAGCCTCATAAGCATCTAGCAAAAGGCGAGTTTTTGTTGAACTGCCGCTACCGAGTTCCACCAGTTCACAAGCACCTGTTCTTTGAGCAATTTCACCAGCGTAATCGCGCAAAATGGCTGCTTCTGTCCGCGTTGGGTAATATTCAGGAAGCTTACAGATTGCCTCAAACAGTTCTGAACCTCGGTCATTATAGAAATATTTGGGTGGTAGAGATTTGGGTATTTGAGTTAAACCTTGAATTACATCACTACCAGCATTTATTTCGGAATCTGAGGATGGGTTGAGATTGATTAAGCGTTTGAGCTGTAAGCGTTCTTCTTGTAGGAAGCGATGCTTAAGGTGAGCGCCAGATGCACTTTGAGTTAAATCCCTCACGTTTTTTCTTCCCAAAAATTGCAGAAAAAATTGCCTGGAACATACTGATAAACCAGATGTTTCAAGCTTCAATTCGGTGGTTATTGCCTTGTAGCTGAGACTACTACAATGGATGCTGTCGCATCCTGTTGCACGATCGCGTAAAGACAAAATTAACGGAAGATTAGATGCGACTACTAGCGTTACGATAAGTCTGCGCTAGAAGCACAGCGAAACCCCGCTAAAATCTGGCGAATGCTCGGATAATACCAGTTACGAAAGCTGGAACGTATCACCCAAGGGCGGGTTGCCCAACTGCCCCCTTTAAGTACTCGGTGCTGCCCGTCGAAATAAATTTCAGAATAGCCTCGGTAAGGATAGCTTACAAATCCTTCATAGGCGTCAAACCAACTTGAAGTCCACTCCCACACATTGCCCAGCAAATCGTAGCATCCATAAGCACTCTGCCCTTCTGGGTAGGCATTCACGGGTGTTGTTTTGCCAATAACATTATCGTGATTGCATTGGGAAGTATTAGGTTGTACATTGCCCCAGGGATAGGTACGGGGAGACTTGATTGAAGTATCCCAACTCGCGGCTTTTTCCCATTCCGCCTCCGTTGGCAATCGCTTGCCGACAAATTGAGCATAGGCATCTGCTTCGTACCAACTAACGCCACAAACTGGATGATTGTCCCAAGTTGGGTCAGCTGACCAATAGAGAGGTTCTTGGACGGGATTTTCCTGAAGCCACTTCCACCCCGCTTTTGACCACCACTGAGCGTTTTGATAACCGCCTGCTTCCATAAATACCCGATACTGTTTACAGGTGACAGGGTAGCGATCGATCCAGTAGGTATCTAGATAGACGCGGTGGCGCGATCGCTCATTATCCATCGAGTCAATAGCATCGCTACCCATCTCAAACTCACCCGCCGGAATTTCAATCATCTCTGCCGGAGGTTGTAGAGAGGATGAGAGATTTTGGTTAGTACCCCTTACCCACATCTCTTGATGCCGTTCGCACTGATGCCAGCGTTGTAATTGCAAGACAAACGCGATCGTTTCCGTATGCTGGCTCTCATGCTGAAGCAAAAAGTGCCACAACGGTTCTTGCTCGTCTAGAGGTGCGGTTTCCAGGTAGGTTAGTACTTGGTTTCTGACACTATCCAGATAATCCCGAACTTCTATAAGTGGTGGTAACTTTTGGCGATCGCATTTTGGTAAACCATCAGCCGCCAAAAGTTTCCGATATTCGGGAAATATTGGCGGTAAACCAGCGCAACGTTCTAGCAGCCACAACGCTTCTGTATAGGCAATATGACCGAGATGCCACCCTGCTGGGCTAAATTCTGGATGTGCCTGCTTGCAAAAGCCAGTATCGTTAATTCCTTCAAAGAGAGCTAAAGTACCGAGGCGACATCGCTGCATCGCCTCGCGAATGGTTTCTTTTCTAGAGCTGATTGATGTTAACTTCAAGGTCTTCTCCTACACTGAGAATGCTGCTGTTCGGGACGCTATTCCAGTTGCCTGTAAATAGCGGTTCAGAAGCAATAATTACCGCATTTGGGTACATGGGGTCATCCCTCAGCCAGTAGAGTGAAGGAGCAGTGGAACCTAGGGCATACCGACTAGCGACAAGACGATGCCCATCACTAACGATCAGATTGGCAGACAAGCTAACGTGATGCTCTTGAGCTAACTCGCTCAGAGTCATCAATGTCGCGTATAGTGCTTTTTCTATGGGAGTATCCGGGAAGACCTGTAACTCGTTGACCAGTAGGGCGAACATATGCTCGGAGTCGGTCGTACCATTGATAGATTGGTAGAGTTCATCACTTAGGCGATCGCGTATTGGACGATACAGCGACTTCCGGAACTGATCGATAGAGCCGTTGTGAATTAATAAAAGGCGATTGTCTCGGAAGGGCTGACAGTTGCTTATATCCAGCGCCTGACCAGCTGTTGCACTGCGAGCATACGCCACTATGCACTGCGACTCGATATAACGACTCAATTCGGGAAGATTAGTATCATTCCACATCGGTAGCAGGTTTTTGTAAGTGAAGGGATTAGCTTCACCTTTGGTAGGATACCAGCCGATGCCTAAACCATCGGCATTAACCACACCAGAAGTCATCTCCTTGGGTTGGTAACTCTGAACAAGCAGAGAATGTTCGGGTTTATATAACAATTGATCGAGTTGAATGGGTGACCCAAGGTAGCCAACTAATCGGCACATACTAAATTTGCTCCTACATCATGAGTAGTCCCCAGTAGTCCACCACAGTAATTCTTCCCCAGAGCGAGTTTTTGATTTTCCTCTGGGGTGAGGGTTTAGAAAGCAGAGAGTTCTGTAGAAGGTGAGATGAAGACTTAGGCTAGTACGTCAAAACCTCTCGCGGTGGACTACTTTTTAAGACTAAGTTTTCTATCTGAAAAGAAAGTGAGAATTTGAATAGATTTGCCCAACAAGCAACGGTATTATTTACTCCTAAGGTTAGATAATTGAAGTCACAACAGTTCAAACCTTTTCAATTTCAAATTCTTCACATAACTTTATACTAGCTTGCCACAATCATTAAGGTGGTGATGCGCGATCGCATTGAGGGAGAAACTGAATGGACTCAGCACTAGACCAAGCTATTGAGTTTTTAATAACCCCAACTGCCCCGCCACCTGCGGCTAAGGCTGTGGTTGAAGCACTGCTAAGGGCAGAGAAGATAGCAAAACAGACCCAAGTGCGCTATACCTATTCGCAGTTGTTAGGCACTTGGCGGTTAGGATTTATTACAGGAACAAAGCGATCGCGTCAGCGGGCAGGGGTCATTTTAGGAGCCGGACGATTTCTGCCTTCTTGGGTCAAGATTCATCTGTCCTATTCCCAATCTGAGTCTAGTCAAGAGCAAGGAACCGTTCAAAATTCCGTTGAATTCGGACCACTGCAACTGGTTCTCACAGGCCCCACGCAGTTCTGGTCGAAGATGAATATACTCGCTTTCGACTTCACTCGGATGAAGGTGTCCTTGTTTGGACTAAAGTTGTACGACGGTTACATTCGAGGCGGTCAAAACCGGGAAGCCCACTTCTGGGAGCAAAGCCTGAAAGAGCAGGCATTTTTCACGTACTTCCTGGTACAAAACCAAAGCATTGCGGCTAGGGGTCGAGGAGGTGGATTGGCTCTGTGGACGAAAGCTAGTTAAATTTTCTGAGTTACCCAAGAATAGAAAAGACGGCTGTCCAATTAATTGCTGACGGTCTTGCTCCTTTGTTTACCAGTTCAAATACTTTTCCTTCCGTAGCCGGGTTGTCTATACATTCTACGCAGGCTGATGCCACATCAATTCGGCTGGTTTCACCGGATAGAGTATCGCCCGTCCCCACGACTACAGCCAATTTTCCCCCTGTTTTTGCCTTCAGCAGTGTGTTCAAGTCATAGGACG
>DATNQT010000365.1:0-8204 GCA_036703885.1 Candidatus Sericytochromatia bacterium | reverse complement strand
CAGTTTTTTACGGATTCGACTCTTCAACCAAGACCAGCATTGCTCAATCTTGTTGAGGTCTGGGGAGTAGGGCGGTAAGTACAGGAGTTTACAGCCCACATCCTGAATTAGTTGCTCAATGCGCCCGCCCTTGTGGAACGTTAGATTATCGCAAACCTATAAATGAGTCGGCTCGTTCCGGTAAAAGATCCCGTTGGGAAAGGCTACTTTGCTCAGCCTTCGGCGGCGACGCTCGTCGAACGGCTACTGGCGGATAAGCGCAGCGAACACACTAAAAAAGCCTATGCCAAAGACCTAAAGGATTTCTTTCGGACGACAACCGGACGGGAACCGACGGCGCAGATGGTTACCGCTTTCCTGGGCTTGGAACGGGCTGAGGCAAAAAGCGTTGTTTTGGACTATAAGGCTAAGTTGATCGAACGGGGTTTGTCTGAAGCAACGGTGAATCGCCGCTTATCGGCGCTCCGGGCGCTGGTACGCTATGCCTATGAAGCGGGGCAGTGCGATTGGACGCTCAGTGTCCGGAATGAAAAAGTCAAACCCTACCGAGACACGACAGGAATCAGTCGCGAGGCTTATCGGAAAGTGCTGCTGGTTCCCAATCGGGAAACGATCAAAGGAAAAAGGGATTTTGCCCTGCTACGACTGTTATGGGACAATGCCTTGCGCCGGGGTGAGATATCTTGTGCTGATATCAAACATTTTGACTCAGAAGCCAGAACCTTGAAAATCTACGGCAAGGGAAAGGGGACGCAAGTAGAAGTTGTGGACTTAAGCCGACCGGCAACGGCTGCCTTACTCGACTGGCTTGAGGAGCGTGGAGAAACGAACCCCGATGCACCGCTATTTGTTGCCCTCGACCGTGCCAATGAAGGGCATCGTTTAACAGGTTCTGCGATCGCGTGGATTGTAAAAGAGACTTGTCTAGCGGCGGGAATAACCAAACCGATGAGTCCGCACCGGATTAGGCACTCCAGCATTACAGCGGCACTGGACGCCACTGATGGGAACGTCAGAAAGGTGCAAAAGCTGAGTCGTCACACCCAATTGGATACGTTAATGATTTACGATGATAACCGCCAGAAGTGGCAGTTGGAGATTACAGACCTGCTAGCAGAGATGGTGTGAAGAGGTTGACAATTCTATCTGACCCCAATCATCACCTCAATCAGAAAAGCTGCCAATCAGGAAAGCTGCACATCGCTTTTGTTTAGATCTATAAGAATGACACTAGGATAAGGACGAGCGCACACCGCGAGTGGATCGCTGTTCATTGTTGATCGCTCATTGGAGGAGCGCATAGACTATGAACCATGAACAACGGATTTGTCGTCTTAACTTAGTGCCATTTCACCACTTATAAAGAAACTACAGCGGACTTGCACTGTAGCTCCCCATCTTGTCGTTTCTCCTATGCAGAACAACCAACTCGCTGCTGCTTTGTCAGGAAATTTGCAGGTTGTACCCAAAGCGTCTTCCATTGACACTTTGGAAAAGCCTAAAGTCAGTGCCGAACTCCTCAGAGAGTTGCATTGCCTTGATCGCCGCCACTATCGCTTGCCGACGTTCGTCATGTTCTATGCAGTTGCAGCTAGTACCGCATTCTTGCTTGCTAAGGCGATCGCAACCCCCTGGTGCTATGTAGCGTGTCTACCACTGTATCTGCTAGCGGCGGCTTCCCTACATGGAATTAGTCTATTTACTCATGAAGGGGTACATGGCGTACTCTCTACTCACCTACAGTGGAACCGGATATTGAGCATCCTGTGTGCGTTGCCAGTGCTGCAAAACTTCTCAGCCTACAAAGTCCTGCACCTGAAGCATCATAAGCATCTTGGTATAGAAGGCGACCCAGATCACTACAAGAACTATACCCAATGGAATGGGTTGGTTTTTGCCATGCACTGGGGACGGTTACTGATTGGCTATCCGGTGTATATCGTTGCAATTCCGATTCTGGGATTTCGACAGGGAAATGCAGTGGAGCGACTTGGGATTGCGATCGAGGTTGTCCTACTTGGACTTATGGTAATCACAGTGCTACTATCGCCTGTTCCCACAGCCTTCCTGATTCATGGCTGGCTGCTCCCGATGCTGTTGATCAACACGATGGTCAACATTCGCGGCATGAGTCAACATACTCTGCTTGATCGCGAATCGGATTTGATTCGGGGTACGCGCACCATCGTGACAAATCCCGTCACTCGATTCTTCATGTGTAACGAGAACTATCACCTGGAACACCACTTGTATCCAGCAGTGCCTTGGTATAACCTCCCGCGTTTGCATCAGGAACTCAAGGAAGAGCTGGTGTTGCAGGGCGCACCCTACATTCCGTCCTACTTCGCCTTCGTGCATGATTTTGTCATCGCCAGTTTTCGTCGGACTACAGTCGGTAGCGTCAAGCTGAAGGCTGAAGTGTAATTGGATGTTTATTTGTCTTTCGCATAAATAAATTTAGGGGCTTCTCGACAATTACTTAAAGTACTTTCATCCTTACTCGCTACGCTAAGGTCCGCTATGCTGCTAGCGCACGCAAAGCGATAGCGGTAGCGACGTAGGGAGCGTCTGCTATCGCTATCGCTAACATCCTTCATACTTTTTGTTCACCACCGGTACCCGTTGAGAATGGAGCCACCTATGCAAGCACTAGAAGAGAAATCCGTTATAACGACAAAAATTTCAACCACTCCTGAACTGACTTGGGAAGACTTGGCTACAATGCCAACATTGGAAGCCGCCGTGTTGCGGGTAGCAGAAGTTTACGATTTCCATCACCATCCTTACCTGATTTGGATGCAAACCGATTCCACATCCCGCGAAGCCTTTTGTCAGAGCCAACTGCCATTTCGATTTGCGGTGGAGTCGTTTTCGCAGGCACTCGCGGCAGTGCTGGCGCGGATACCACTGCTGGAGGCACGGCTACCGTTGGCAGAAAACGTAGCAGAGGAACATGGACATGGCGATTGCCTGCGTTCCCATAAGTATACGTTTGGTCAATATCTGCAATCGTTGGGTGCAACCGCCGCAGAACTGGAAACGCCCTGTATCACCCCTGTTCTAGCCTTCAACCAATCGATTCTGACCTACTGTCTATCCCAACCTGGAGAAGCAGGAGCAGCCTTGTTAGGTATCATTGAGTATCTTTATGTGGACATCAGTGCGGCGATCGCTCGTACCGTAAATCATCGGGGCTGGGTGGCTCCCGGTAGCCAATCTCACTACGCCGTGCATGAAAAACTCGATACCGAACACGCTAGAGATTTGCTGATGCTAGCAGCACCTACCTGGAATGAGCCGCGTTCCCGTACCCAGGTTGTGCAAGGACTCGTTCTCGGCGCACACTATTTTTGGAGCCTGTACCGTGATTTGTAGCCCCTTGTCTGAGATTGCCTTTTCCCAGGCACGGGAAGACCCCAGGATTGAGTTACGGGTCATCGAGCAGTTAAAGGAGCGACAGGGACATCCGTTGCGAGTCTTGCTGGTTGCCTCTGGGGGTTGTACGGCTCTGAGTTTGCTCGCTAGTCCAGCCGTGGCGCAGATTGAAGCGGTTGACCTGAACCTCGCCCAACTTCATTTAGTTGAGTTGCGACGACAAGCCTTGTTGCACTTGCCCCTAGATGAACAACTACGACTTATAGGAGCAGATCTGAAGGCGAGTGAGACGGAGCGACTGAGGCTCTACGAACGAGTGCGCCTGCAACTTCCAGACACAACACAGGCATTTTGGGACGCACGGCAAGACCAAATCGCTTTTGGTGTGAATCGCGTGGGTCGCTTCGAGCAGCTGTTTCGGGAACTCTCCAGCCATTTTGCCACTTTTGGGTTAGACCCACTTCGCTCTCCTACAACTGCCCTCCAGCATCCCCGATGGCGAGATAGTTTTGAGACGGTATTCGAGCGCAGCAAACTGGCAGGAACATTTGGGGAAGCAGCCGTGAACTATTCGATGGATCGTAGTTTTGGGGAGCATTTCGCAGATGTATTTGCGATCGCCTTACAGCAATTTGTTCCTACTGAAAATTACTTTGTAACTCAGGTATGGGGCGATTGCTATACCAGTGGAATGGATGGCGTCCCTATCTATCTGCAACAACCTGCCCAAACGTCCATTCACGCCTTGGGCACTGACCGACTAAGGCTACACCACGGTGCCTTTGCCGAGAAAATGCAGCAATTAGCAGAGTTTAGTAAGTTTGACCTGATCCAGTTTTCTAATATCTCCGACTGGATGCCCTTGTCTGATCTGCATACCATGCTAACGAGTGCAGTACACAGCTTGAAGCCGGGTGGTGCATTGATTGGACGCCGACTTAATGGCGATCATCATCTGGCGTCGGTCATAGCTGACCATCTTCTGGTCGATGACTCACTCAGTACCCAATTGCTGGCATCTGATCGCTCCTTTTTCTACCGGGAAGTTGTAGTTGGGTTTCGCCATGAAATTTCATCGGATCTCGCCTGAAGAACGCCTGCATTTTCAGCTTGGAATTGTAGAGATCGAGCAAGCCGCTACTTATCCCCTCGGTAATGATTTTTTCCAGTTGGATCATGGGAGCGATTACTTTGCTTTTTTTGATCGCCTCGGTGAAGTGAACTACTACGTGGTTCTAGATGGCGATAGCGCAGATCGCGTTGCAGCAGTCGGAGCAGGTGTGCTGCGCCAGATTCCTTACTGTCAGGGTGAGGTCGTTCGTCCTGCTTGGTATCTGTGCGATTTGAAAGTTCATCCCGATTACCAGCACCAACATCTATCCCTGCGACTCTTGCGCTATGCCCTCGATTCGGACATGCTCCGTTGCGCTCGAGGCTACACCATCTCCATGAATCCAGGCGTTAGCAAAGCCTCCTTGCAGGAGAATCGCAGCCCCAACCGCCTAGTCCGCATTTTAGAACGGTTCGCTCCAATAAAGTTTCGTTGCACAACCACGTTAGGAATATACAGCCTAAATGCAGAAGATATGCACGTTCTGACACCTCTGCTCGTTGAACATCGAGGCACAATTTCTTATCTGTCACTTCAGGGAGTGAAAGACTTGAGACTTCAGAGTACTAAGCAAATCTTGCCACTGCTGCATGTCCAGTGGGGAGCTACGGCGAACAAGGGCATTTCAGAGCCGTTACCGGGATATGTGCATATGTTTTGTGTGCCAGAGAACGACGATTTGGCATTGGCACTTGCCTCTCGAAGTATCTATCCGACGGCAAGCGCCAGCGTAGTTAGTCACGGCATGGATGAGAGCGATTGGCGCTTTATCCTAACCAGTGATATATAAACTACCGTATGACAAGTATTATGACCACTTTTAAAGTTTAATTTTTGACTTTCAAGGCAGCTGAGGGTCGAGGATTTCTAGTAGGGCAGCAAGCGAAACCCAACATCTAACTGATAACTGGATGTCTGGAAATGCTAACGGCGTGATCGCTCATTCTTCTTGCTCCGATTGACTCAATTCTATATTGCTTTAGTTGAGCGCATATTTACTCTTCAAGGTTGATAGTGCTTAGACCCTCTCTATTGCTGGTGAACCGACCGGAGCGGCAGTGATGCAGGACAGCAACACAAACCCTGCTGACATCGACTAGCTGGCGGGGTTTCTGAAGGCTATGGGGGTAAAGGTTATTAGGGGTAACAGCTCAACTAGGACTTTGACTTATGCAACTGCTGACTCTCCAACATGGCATCCCCAGCGCTTCCGATGACCGATGACCAATGACCAGAACGGGCGCTCACCTTTCCCTACGACCTCCGACTTCCGACTGCTGGCAACTGACCGCAAGGGGCGATCACGTTTCTCAGTTCAATTAACGCCTTGGAAAAGACGAATATAGTTCTAGTTACTAATTACCCTTTCTTAAATAGACCTCTCCAGAAACTAGATTTCAGCCTATACAGCACAAGGGTTTTAGGTTCTTTTTTGGAGATGTCTAATAGATACCTGGGATAATCACTATTTACCTGAAACAACTTCAGGGTACAGTCGATGATAAGTTTCCCAAACGTGGATACCATAGTTCGCCTCGCCTGGATTATTCTTCTGAGCAACAGTCTTGACAATATTTTCTAAGCTCGGCACCGGCGTCTTAGCGAGTTCAGCAGTCACTCTGGAGCCGACTACTGGAATAGCGAGTGCTGTGCCGTTGTCCGACACGGCAACGGACTCGATCCTATTCCCTAGATTATTCGGCATCAAAGAGACAGCCTTACGCTGCCAACCAGCCCGGTTTTCGCCCCAATTTTTAGGTTTGTTAATGTATGCCCTGAGACTACTCTTGCCAATACCAAGTCGCTTCTCTGCTGGGATCGCATCTATTGAGTCATTGACTGATTTCTGCTTGGCAGCCTTCTCCGCAGCACTTTGCTGTTTAGCGCTTTTCTTTGCTTTTTGGGTTTCTTCTTTTGCAGTCTTTCCTGCTGTGTTTGCGTCGGTGAGTGCTGTATCGAGAGTAGTTCTCAGTTCCACGGCGCTGAACATCGTTTTGACATCATCGTTGCTGAGACCAGTAGCAGTTACCGCGCTAGTTTTGTCTTTGATAAAGTCATCTGGCGTCTCACCTTTTTTTGATGATTGAGTGACAGATTTAAGCAAAATCGAAACTGCATTGCATCGCGCCTCAGCATTATTGAGTTCTGCCATCGATTAGAGGGGGAGTCGCCTTATCCCTCAAAGACTTGTGTTTTTTGAGTGCAGTAATTGCATACGGCATGGTAGCTTGCTCAATTGTAGCCATACTGGCATGAACACCAGCAACTGTGTCGAGAATCGATTCTTTTGGATCAGGGTTGTCCTTACCGCGATTGGTCTCCCAAATACCAATGCACCTGCCGAGCCGAGCCGTCAACTCATCAGCGGATGGCATTGATTGAGCTGTAGTGGAAGTAGCGCTGGGTTGCTGCTGGGTTGCTGGGGCTGGCTGGCGCTGAATGCTGGAAGTTGCTAGAGGAGCCATGCTCATCACCTGTTCAGCAAACTGATCTGCTTCTTGCTCGTATTGGTTATTTGGTTGTCCAGTACTTAGCTTAGACTGGACGGGTACTGTTGGTGCGATTGTTTTGGTTGTCTGAGCATTGCGAGTAAGAATTTCCAATAAGTTTGGCTGTGCTTTTGCCCGTTCCCTCCGCTGTGCCCAGAAGGAATCCATCTTGGCTTGCAGCACACCCAGCCTTTCTTGCTCTACAGGCGTGATTGTGCCGGACTTCTCCTTTAGGTCTAGCCCTGTTGCTTCAAACTTATCTTGATCAAAAGCTTGATTCTCAAATTCTTCCTGAGTTAGGGGACGTTTAGGTTCCTGGACAGGAAAGGGACGAGGCGCAAACTGAGACGTACTCAATGAGGTTTGGGGATTTTGAGATCTGGATTGGTGAACGGGCTGGAATGACATATTCGCTACCTCCTCAGTTTTGCAGTTTTCAATAGGCGAACATGAACCTCGTATCCGTAACCTTGCTTATTCTCAATATTCTTCTATTTTGGCGGGTTGTGGTTATGTTTTGACTTCAACTGTGTAAGTCAAGCATTTAATTGCAGAGTTGAGGGGGCGTTAAACAGGTAACTTAATCAAAACTTTAGAATAGTGAGCGCACCTGGAGATGTTATAAGGTCGATCTGCTAAGGTAAAACATCAAGTGTGCGATCGCCGCGATCAGTTCTCCTAAATCATAAAAAACGCGCTTGAGTTAAAAGTTCCGTAATGACTACGGAAAGGAAAAACCCCCAACTCAATGCTGGGAGCGATCGCGCCTTCGGAACCCTGAGAACACATTCATGGGGATAACTCCAATCGATCGCGTAACCACGCCAGTACCCGAAGCGGCAGCTCCGATAAGATTTGAGCCAGTTACCTCCCACAACTCGACATCAGGTCTAGCCTTCTCTCTCCAACTTTTCGTAGATGGCTTCGAGTATCCACTGATGTCTGGAGGGTGCGGGGCGGCGTCTGACAACAGCGGCGTCTATTTCTTCGAGTAAATCTGCTGGGACACGCAGCTTGAGCGGTTCTATGGGTCGTTGATCACTTGAAGACTCGGCAGGAGTCGGTTCCTTTCCACCTCCCTGGATAAAGGCATCCACGCTGGTCGGTTTCCGTCGAATTGGCATCTAGACTACCCCCATTTTTGCACCTATTCTGACTTAAGTATGATTTCTAAGTGATATCATACTTAAGTCAAACCGGCATCGCTCTCCCTGGTTCTCCTCTCCTGG
>DATNQT010000364.1:0-1664 GCA_036703885.1 Candidatus Sericytochromatia bacterium | reverse complement strand
TAGATAATTAAATTTGTAATGGGAGATGTTGGTATGTTGATTTAAATAACTATCCCCCATGCGGATTCTCCAAATTATCCCCTCAATTTCCCTCGTCTACGGCGGGCCGAGTCAAATGGTACTCGGACTTTCTGCGGCCCTGGCGGCCAAAAACATTGATGTGACGATTCTCACAACAGATTCTAACGGAGATATCGGTCAACTTCCCTTAGATGTTCCTCTACATGAACCAATACAACAAAACGGCTATCAGATTATTTATTTCCGCTGTTATCCCTGGCGCAGATATAAATTTTCATTCTCGTTATTGCAGTGGTTAAATGAAAATGCGCGACAATTTGACCTGGCTCACCTTCACGCTCTTTTCTCACCAGTAACTACCGTCGCTGCTACAATTGCAAGATATCATCATTTGCCGTACATTATCCGTCCCTGCGGTATGCTTGACCCCGCCGACTTGCAGAAAAAAAAGCGCTTGAAACAGATTTATGCCACGCTTTTAGAACGCCCTAATTTAGCAGGGGCAGCCGCAATTCATTTCACAAGTAAAGAAGAGGCAAAAATCTCAGAAAGATTTGGTTTGGGCAGCACAGGCAAGATGCCTATGCCACGGGATTTGGTGATTCCATTGGGGGTGACAGCAGGTTTGTTTCCTAAAAGATTGCGAGAATCTCAAGTGCCAATCATCTTATTTATGTCGCGAATTGAACCTAAAAAAGGGCTTGATTTGCTAATCCCAGCATTAGAAAGTATTTTAGAATGTGGGATAGAGTTTCACTTTATTTTAGCTGGTTCAAATCCCCAAGATGCTGATTATGAAACACAAATTAAAGTACAAATTCATAATTCCAGCTTAGCAAAATACACAACAATAACTGGCTTTGTGAGCGGTGATTTAAAAGTTGAACTATTGACAAAAGCCGACTTATTTGTATTGCCTTCTTATTACGAAAACTTTGGCATTGCTGTAGCAGAAGCGATGGCCGCTGGTGTACCTGTCGTAATTTCCGATCGCATACATATTGCGGAAGACATACAGCAAGCAGAAGCTGGTTGGGTGGGGCCATTGGAAGTAGGGGCGATCGCCAATTCAATCAAATCAGCACTTCTCAATCCACAGGAGCGCCAACGGCGGGGATTGAATGGCAAAGAGTATGCAAAAAAGCATTATAATTGGGAGGCGATCGCCCAGCAAACCATCGATGCTTACCAGCAGATTTTGTCATCTCTTAACTAATGCAACAGCCGTTTACCTTCTACTTCTTCTCCTGCTGCGAGTTCTTGTGCTGCTGCTATCAGAATTTGCAGGCGAGATTGTTTCAACGCTGCTATTGCTTTTAACATCATTAGACTCAGAGTTTGAGGTAGCAGTCGCGGATTTTTTTCTAATTATAATCGGCACATTAAGAGAGCGACCGCAGGGTCGGCCGAAGGAGTCTATTTTCCTTCGATAATCGCAGATTGCAGCCTCTGCAATCGGTTCTTGACAATCATTAATAAAGCTTTGTGCTAATTGGTAATTCTTGCCGTCTCCCTGCTTTGAGAAAAGTTCTCCAGCTTGTTGAAAATCTGATACTGCTTGCGATTTAGTTCCCAACATACAGCGAATAGCACCTCGTTCCAAATAAGCCAAACCATAATTAGGATTAACGCGAATAGCTTGT
>DATNQT010000363.1:0-5217 GCA_036703885.1 Candidatus Sericytochromatia bacterium | reverse complement strand
CCGCCCTGGAGAAAGTAAGCCCATAGGGTGACAGCAACTCCTAACATCAAGCCCAGAAAGATGCCAGCAATAGCTTCGCGCCCAATTATTTTCAAGGCTTTGCTCATGCGAATTTCATTAGTACTTAGCCCTCGAATCACTACGGTTGAAGATTGCGCCCCAACATTACCACCCGTGTCAATCAGCAAGGGAATAAAGGCCGCTAGGGCAACAACCTTTTCTAAAACATCCTCCTGATTTTGGATCACCACAGCCGTAGCCGTATTCGTGATCAGGAGAACCAATAGCCAGACTACCCGTCTACGGGCAACCGTCAAGAGATTTGTTTGGAAATAGTTATCGCCCCCAGATTGAAGCCCCCCCAGCGCGTAGATATCTTCTGTTGTTTCTTCCTGCAAAATATCCAGGACATCATCAACAGTAATAATCCCAACTAAACGCTGTTCGGTGTCTACGACGGGCACAGCCAGAAAGTCATAACGTTGAATCAAATGTGCTACTTTTTCTTGATCGGTGTCCGTCAGTACAGACACGACATCGCGAGTCATGATTTCACTCACGATTTCATCGGGTTGAGCGATTACTAACTGGCTGAGAGACAGAGTTCCCGTAAGGCAGCGGGCGGCATCCGTGACATAAAGGTAGTAGACGGTTTCAGTGATACTGGCTAAACGACGAATTCGCTCTAGGGCTTGAGCAACGGTTAAATTCTCCTTGAGAGCAATATACTTTGGGGTCATCAAGCGCCCAGCAGTGTCCGGTTTGTAGCCTAAAAGTAGAGTTGTGGCTTCCCGTTCAATGGGGCTGAGTTGTTCGATGAGACGCCGAACGACTTTAGCGGGTAACTCATCAAAAAGTCGTGCTCGGTCATCTGGTGACATTTTATCAACGATGTCGAGAACATCTTGATGTTTGAATCGCTCGATGAGTGCTTGCTGTACGCTGGGGTCGAGATATTCAAAAACTTCGATTGCCTCGTCTTTGGAGAGCAAGCGAAACACGATCGCTCGCATCGCTTCTGGCAGTCCTTCAATCGCTTCCGCAATGTCTACAGGTTTTACAGGTACCAGTAGGGCTTTAACTCCCTCAAAGTTTCTTTGTTTGAGTAGTGTTTGCAGTTGCGATTGAACTAACTCCCGGAGTTCTTGCCGAGAGCCTGTCGGCAACGGAGCAGAATGGTTAGTTTGAGTCAAGTTAGCCTCCCTCAATCCAGCCTTAAATCAGACCGATGCTATAGATGTAAGCCGATGCACCACTGAAGTGTCTAAACGCTAGCCTCAGCTACACCAGAGAAGTTTTGATGTAGCAATTGCTAGAAATCCATGACAGGGGCAGTTTTAAATCTTTCCGAAAGAGAGAATCAATAACGAAAAACTGCTGCTAATGGCGCGTCACCGGGTACTTTTTCTGGCTCCACTGCATAAACAGTTCCACCATTCAAGACCGTATGGATGGCGGCAAAATCCATTAAATCCTCGTCGCCAGATTCCTGTTCTTGATGTAATTGAATCTCGCTAGTGCTTGGGTTAAATAGTCCCCACTGCTGCACACCCACAGGAACAAATAAAGACTCGATCCGTTGGTAATAAGCTGCTGAAACAACTTCTTGGATATTGTTGGCAGTTTGTCCTGTACCCGCCAATTCTTGATAGCGGCTTACAACTTCTTGCTCGGCTTGCTCGAAGTAAGGCTGCATAATTTCCCACGCTGACGAGTGCAATTCTTCGGCTTTTAGTTCTTCGGGGTTTCCTGTGATGCCATCTTCCATTAAATGAGGATAATTATTTGCCTCCTTATAAATTGGCAAAAGATAGTCAACTCCTGCCAAAACTAAAGGCGATCGCTGATTTTTCAGCAACTCTTCTAATCCTCCACTTACCTTTCGGAAGTAGCGTAGAAGTCTATCCTTTTGCTCATCATTGCCTGCGCCTTGACCGTGAAACATTCCGGCGCGATCGCCACCTACTTGCGAAATCCCAGTATGAAACTGGAATTGTTTTTCCGGGTCATCATACTTTAGCGCTTCAGCAATACTTTGAGGTACATCTTCTAAATCAACCTCGCTCACACTGTAGCGTGTACCCTGTAGCAATCTAACGTCGTTTTGACTGAGTGCCAGAATGTAGAATTTTCCGTCGCCAGTGAGCAGGGGTAGCAATGGTTTAAAGTGAAAACGGTCGGTGACAACGACTAATTCTTCAAAATTTACTGGTAAGCAGTAGTAGCGAAATACATTAGTAGAGATGAAGATTGCCAGTCCATCACTTTGGTACTGCCAAAACTCAGAGTTATCCAGTTTTTTAGCTTGTTCCAGCAAGTCTCTAGCAGCTTGACCCCGCATACCACCACCGACTAAGAGTTCCTCAGCTTGCCGCATCAAATTCTTGAACCGAATTGGATCTTGTTGAGTGGTTGTTCCCATGCGATGAGTTGGCATATAAATCGAGACGCAAGACCCTGAAGGCTTCTCTAGTAGTGTCTTTAGTTCATCGATTGAGAATAAGTTCATAAAGTTCAATCCTTATCTTTGTATGCAGAATTCCTGGTTTTAATTTATGCTGTTGTGGCGTTTTAAGCCGCTTGAAGAGTTTTCACCATCATAAAATTCTCTCTGTCTCTAGTATTAAAGAAAAATGTGATTAGAAAGTGACAGCAATCTAGCAATACAAATTGAGTAGTAGTTATAGCAATCCTATTGGAGTTGTGAGGTGTTAGAGGTTCAGATTCTCTACTTCTCTAAGAAGTGGGAATCTCGCCTTCACAAATCATTTATAGAGATTGAATCAGAAACGCTGTAGATATCAATAGCCTGCTACGATAAAAGGTAGGACTAAATTTAGAGAAACAAACTAAAATTTTGAATTTTAAAGTTGGAATTGCTTACTACAAATGGTGACCACTGACACGAAACCAACAATAGCCATAGCCCTTAAGTTGGAGTTTGTGCGAAGTCCCCTCGATCGCCTCGTAGGGTTGGTCTCCTAGTAAGTCAATCAGGTGTTTCCCCTCGTCATCGTTTAGCTTAAGTGTCACGGTACAAGCCTCTTTTGAGAAATTATGCACGGCAATTACAACACCACCCCGCCACGATGAGCGGTGTGCAAAGACGCAAGGATTCCCTGTCTCGATAATCTGCCATGTCCCCCAGCCAAACTCTGGGCATTCCTTACGCATTCGGATGGCGCGTTCCATCCAGTTGAGGAGTGAGTTGGTGTTACGACGTTGAGCGATGACATTCAAGTGCTTGTAGCTATATTCGCCTTCAGTGACTACGGGTCGCACAAGTTGCTCTGGTGATACTGTTGAGAATCCTGCATTCGCCTCACTTGACCACTGCATCGGCGTGCGGGCTGGGTTGCGTTCTTCCAGGGATAAGTCATCGCCCATGCCAAGTTCCTCACCATAATTAATGACAGGAGTACCGGGCAGGGTCAACATCAAGCTGTAAGCAAGTCGCAAGCGACGCAAGTCACCGTCAACCATTGGGGCGAAGCGACGGCGGATACCCCGGTCGAAAATCCACATCTGTTCTTTATCCGGTGCCAGCGCTGCTGCAATCTCGTTCTGTTGGGCGTCTGAGAGTTGATCGAGGGTCAATTCATCATGGTTACGGATAAAGTTCGCCCACTGACCAATTTCAGGAACAGAAGGCAGTGCTTTCAACGCTTCAACAAGTGGGACAGCTTTTTCTTGGGCAAAGGCAAGGATCAGATGCTGATTGACAATAAAGTTGAAGAGCATTTGCATGATGTCTCCGTCGCCGAAGTATGGCGGTAGCTCCTCTACTGGGACATTAACTTCTGCTAGCAAAATCGCATCTCCACGTCGCCACGAGAGGAAGTTTCGTATCTCCTTGAGATAGTGGTAAGGACTCTCGACATCGAGTTGAGTTTCTTTTCCCCTCAGTTCAATTAAGAACTGAGCCGCATCAACCCGGAAGCCGGACACACCCAGAGCAAGCCAGAAGCCCATGATTTTCTGGATTTCCTCGCGCACTTGAGGGTTGGTAATATTTAAGTCGGCTTGGTGGTCGTAAAATCGGTGAGCGTAGTAGGCTCCTGCCTCTTCGTTGTACGTCCAGGTACTCTTCTGGAAACCTGGGAAGACAATTCCTTCCTCCGCGTCATCCGGCTTTTCTTCCGACCAGATATAGTAACGGCGGTACTTTGAATTCTTATCCTTGCAAGCGGCTTGGAACCAAGGGTGCTGGTCGGATGTGTGGTTGATAACTAGGTCAACGATGACGCGGATACCGCGTTCATGCGCCTGACGAGCAAATTCAACAAAATCACCAAGGGTTCCTAAACGGGAGTCAACGTTGTAGTAATCCATCACGTCATACCCGTTGTCCTTGTTGGGAGTCGGGTAGAACGGCATTAGCCAAATGCAGGTAATTCCCAACCCTGCAATATAGTCTAGTCGCTGAGTGAGTCCTTCAAAGTCTCCTACACCGTCGCTATTAGCATCCATGTAGGTTTCGACATCAATGCAGTACAGGACAGCGTTTTTGTACCAGAGGTCTAGCATGAAGAATACCTCAATAAGTTGTGTGTGATCGCCCCAATGGGGCAGCGCTTGCGCGCTTGCGCCCAAACTAATGGCAATGGGAGTGTGAATTGCGGGTTGCACCGAACACTTCAGTTACAGGAGGGGACACCCTTCGCAATCGCTATCTTCAGTGTTGAAAATAAATGTGACTAAAAAGTGATATTGACTTCTCCCTTGGCTGAAGCACAAGCTTGGCTGAAACACAAGGGATTCCAAATTGATGACTAATTTAGCTGCTTTGTTGACAGCCTCTCTAACTTGTCTGTGAGAGCTTCTCCGTGATTCGGGCTATTTCCACCTTTACTCAGTGTAGTGTAATGACTCCTAGCAATGGGTTTCAAGCCTTGATGCTCTTTGCCTCTGAATCGCTAATTAGTCTAAAATTTGCCCATGCCTCTATACTTTGATTGTAAGTATTGGCTTTCTACGCAACTTGCTGGCAGCAGTTTTGCTAGATTTACCCCTACTACCGAGCGATAAATAGGCTTACGACTGGCTTGATCTTACTTGCAGTTGGTTTAGGGACTTATTGTAAAGATACTTACTACTTCATCTAACGTTCAGCATCCTTAGTTAAGGGCATCATAAACGCGCCACTCCCGAATACCCCAACGAGTAAGAATTGGTTCGGCACGACGGATTTCGTTTTGTGTACCCCTTACCGTCACT